>CAMIWY010000336.1 GCA_946402595.1 uncultured Clostridia bacterium | reverse complement strand
GGGTTCTTATACAGCATCGATCAGTCTTGATTACGATCAGGATAACTTCAATGAGCCGTTGCTCGTCAGAGAACATGAGTGGGCGGTCAAAAAAGCTGTATATGATATGTCGGCAGTTCGCTGGACATATTCAGAAGCCTTCACATATGACGGCACCGTAAAGAGAGTAGAACTTACCGGTCTGCCTGAAGGCGTCACAGCATATTATCATGACAACGAAGCATCTGCGGCAGGTGTCTATACAGCTTCTGCAGTGTTTGATTACGATACAGTCAATTATGAGAAGCCGGCGGATGTCGTATCCTGCGTGTGGGAGATACGCAAAGCAGTCCTCAATCCGGCTGAATTGGTATGGTCTGATTATGAAGGCTTTGTCTATGACGGAGAGCCTAGAGCAGTCCACATCACCAATCTGCCGGAGGATGCCGAAGTTATTTACGAGGGAGCGGAGGAGATCCCGGCAGGCAAATACCTCGCGCGCGCCTCACTCAAGGGCAACTATTGCTCCTCCGGTCCTGTAGAGTACGAATGGGAAATACTCAAGGCGTCATATGACATGTCCGGAGCGGCATGGAATTACAGCGGCCCGTTCGACTATGACAAACAGGTCCATACAGTTGAACTGCAGGGCGTTCCTGAAGAACTTGAAGTGAGATACAGAGGCAATTCAGCTACTGCTGCAGGCGACTACACTGCTGAGGCATATTTCATCAATCCGGATACCCATAACTATTTCACGCCGGATGATATGACTTGCAAGTGGACAGTGCGCAAGCAGATCGCAGACATGTCCAACGTCAAGTGGGATTATGCCGGAGCGTTCACGTATGACGGAACTAATAAGAAGGTAGAGCTTACCGGTCTGCCTGAAGGCGTCTATGCTGAGTATGAAGATGCCAGCGCGTTCAATGCAGGTGTTTATAACGCACATGCTATCCTCAAATACGATATGGACAACATGGTGGCTGAACAGCCTGCTGACTGCCAGTGGAAGGTACATAAGAGCCGCATTGATGTTTCTGATGTGTATTGGGATTACACATCGGCATTTGAATATGACGGTGAGCAGCATGGAGTTTACCTTGTCAATCTCCCTGACGGACTGAATGTTGAGTATACGGATAATGAGAAAGTCGATGCCGGCAAGTATGCTGCATCGGCAACGCTGATGCCTGCAGACCCGCTTAATTACGAAGCGCCTGAGATCAGCGGATGCACATGGTCCATCAACAGAGCACAGATAGTCAGAGATGACATAGAATGGACTGATCACAGCGGATTCGTATATGACGGATCAGAGAAGGTCGTTGAGATCATCAGCGATCTCGGAGACGACCTCAAGGTCGAATACATCTACAACAAACAGCGTAATGCCGGCAGATATTTTGCCAAAGCTCTGTTCACTGCTGTAGATGAGAACAATTACCGCGCTCCGGATCCTGTCGGATGTTCATGGGGCATCAGCAAGGCTGACTACGATATGAGCGGCGTCGTATGGGATCATACCGAACCGTTCGTATATGACGGAACAAGAAAGAGCGTCCAGCTGCTGAACATTCCTGAAGGAGTGACTGTAAGATATACCAATGCTTCGGCAACTGATTCCGGAGACTATACAGCTATAGCAAAATTCAGCGTCTCCGATACACATAACTACAACGCAAACATCCCTGATATGACACTCGACTGGAGGATCAACAAGGCCGAGTTCGATATGAGCGGTGTCAGATGGCAGGAAGAGAAGGAATTCCCGTTCAGCGGAGATATCAGAGAGGTAAAACTCACAGGACTTCCTGAAGGACTTGAAGCTGTATATGCCGGCAATGCAGGAGTAACTGCATCCGAATATGTTGCCGCGGCTGATTTCGTATATGATACGAGAAACTATGAGAAGCCTTCGGTAGAGCCATGCCGCTGGCAGATCAGCAAGTCCCCTGTCGACATGAGCAGAACAAGATGGGATTATGAAGAGCCGTTCGTTTATGATGGCACAGAGAAGACCGTCTATGTCGAGGGCATTCCTGAAGGAGCTTATGCTGAATACAGCAATGCAAGAGCGGTACAGGCGGGAACATATATCGCTGCTGCCAACATTCTCGCGGTAGATAAAGACAACCACATTCCTGCAAGAATGGAAAACCTCACCTGGAGGATCGAGAAGGGCGACTATGATATGAGTCATGTCTACTGGGACTATGACAGACCGTTTACATATGACGGAACTGAACATAGGGTAGTTCTCAAGGGCCTGCCGGAAGGAGTATTCCCTGCTTACAGGAACAATGTTGCTACGGATGCCGGAACATATCAGGCTTCTGTTACATTCAAGATCGCCGACGACCGCAATTTCAAGGTCCCTGAATTCGGCGATTGCGAGTGGACTGTCGGCAAGGCGGATTATGACATGACCGGAGTTCAGTGGAACTACAGTGAAGCCTTCAGATATAACGGAAGGATGCATGAGGTGCTTCTCAGAGGCCTGCCTGAAGGAGTAAGAGCTGTTT
>CAMIWY010000335.1 GCA_946402595.1 uncultured Clostridia bacterium | reverse complement strand
ACGAATGGCTCAGGTACCATTGCGATGGTTCCTTTTTCTTTTAAGAGCTTTGTGTTTACATCAGCGTGCGATGCAAGCCATTCTACTTTTACGTCTTTGCCCATTTCGATGCCATGGGCTTTCAGCACTGCCTGAAGAGCATATTCAGGAGTTCCGCCCTGACCGGAAGAAACGATGGTCTTGCCCTTGAGCTCTTCCAGTGTTCCGATCTCTGTATCATTGCTCAGGATATGCAGGATACCCATTACCATTGGAGATACAGCTACGATCTGTCCTTTTGTCTTGTTGTAGAGAACAGCAGCAAGGTTGGAAGGAACACAGGCAACATCTACTGATCCTTTGATGATGTCAGGAAGGGCATCTGTCGGCGCCTGATATACCTTTACGTTGTAGCTGTCTTCATCGTCCATGAGCTTTACCATTCCCATGCCTGTCGGTCCGTTCAGACATGCGATGTTAACGGTCTTTGAGACCGAAAGATCTTCTAGCTCATCATTTCCGCCATTTGCTTTTGACCCGCAGCTTGAGAGCGCGAGGAGCGAGATCATCATGATGGCCAGCAGCAGTGAAATTAACTTTCTGCTTTTCATTTTGTATGCCTCCTTTGAATATATTGTTAAAAAATTGATTATCCTATTTCATTATATACCATATTGCACTGTTTGTGAATTAAAATATAATCACAGTAATATAATATGAAAATGGGTTATAAATGGCTGAATTTGAACAATAATAAAAGGTGAAAAAGCCTGTTGAATTTTTAACAAAAAGGTCTATGATGGAAGGTGGATATATCATTATATTTTTTGAAAGGAGATCATAAATTGGACAGACTTTTCCTGAGATCCCAGGACGAGGTGCAGAAGACCATCTCGGAACTGTATAAGGATCTTGAAAGAAGGATCGTTGCAAGTCCTGTGGGGCAGTGCCCTGTAGATCTTGCGGTATCGTTCCTGAGACTGTGCCACTCACAGTGCTGTGGTAAATGTGTTCCATGCAGGGTCGGACTCCGCCAGCTGGAAGATATGATCGACAACATCCTGGACAGTGACACAAAATGCGATATGCATGATTTAAAACTACTTGAGGAGACAGCAACTGCAATCGCTGATACCGCTGACTGTGCCATCGGCTCGGAAGCTGCAAAAATGGTCTTGAGAGGTCTTAAAGGCTATAGAGAAGACTATGAGTACCATATTAGACACAATACCTGCAGTCCGGAGATCAGAGAATCCGCACAGCCGGTTCCATGTGTAAGATCATGTCCTGCTAATGTAGATATCCCTGGATACATCGCTCTGGTCAAGCATCAGAGGTATGACGATGCTGTCAAGCTCATCAGAAAGGATAATCCGTTCCCGACGGTATGTGCTCTCATATGCGAGCATCCTTGCGAGATGAGGTGCAGAAGGACTCTTGTAGATGCTCCTGTTAACATCAGAGGCATGAAGAGATTCGCTGTGGATAACTGCAGCGAGACTGTACCTGTACCTGAAAAGATGGATGATACCGGTAAGAAAGTCGCTATCATCGGAGGAGGACCTTCCGGACTTACAGCCGCGTATTATCTTGCTCTGATGGGGCATAAGCCGACCGTGTTCGAGAAGAGATCTCAGCTTGGTGGAATGCTCAGATATGGTATCCCGAGCTACAGACTTCCGAGAGAAAGACTCGACTGGGATATCAAGGCTATTCTTTCAGCAGGTGTTGAAGTAAAGCTTAACGTGGATATCAATTCCAAGGAAATCATGGATGATCTGAGAGATAACTATGATGCCACATATATCTCGATCGGATCACATAACGCGAAGAGCCTCGGTATCGAAGGCGAGTTCGCAAAGGGTGTTATCCCTGCAGTAAAGATGCTTAGAGGTATCGGTGATGATGACATGCCTGACTTCAAAGACAAGGCAGTAGTAGTCATCGGAGGCGGAAACGTAGCGATGGACGTCGCAAGAACCGCGAGAAGACTCGGAGCATCTGAAGTAAACATCGTATACAGAAGAAGAAGGATCGATATGACGGCGCTTCCTGACGAAGTTGCCGGCGCTATCGCTGAAGGATGCGAGCTCGTACAGCTCATGGCTCCATCAAGGATCGACACAGATAAGCACGGCCAGGTCAAAGCCCTCTGGGTAAAGCCTCAGATCGCCGGACAGGCTGACAAGTCCGGCCGTCCTCGTCCTATCCCTGCAAACATGCCTGAGGAGAAGATCCCTTGTCAGATTATCATCTCAGCCATCGGCCAGGCTACAGACGCAGCAGTATTTGAGGACTATGGCGTACCTGTAGTACGCGGCAACATCAGGGCTGAGAACACAGACGCGATCAGCACGATCAGAGGAACATACGCAGGCGGAGACTGTGTAACGGGTCCTGCAACAGTTATCAAAGCCGTTGCTGCCGGAAAGGTCGCTGCCGCGAATATCGATGAATATCTTGGATATCATCACGAGATGCCTGTCGACATCGATATCCCGCTTCCGGATCATAAGGATGACATACCTTGCGGA
>CAMIWY010000334.1 GCA_946402595.1 uncultured Clostridia bacterium | reverse complement strand
CAGCTTAAGGAATTCTTCCGCGCAAAGCGGGATAAGCAATAACAGTAACGGAGGAAACAGTTAATGAAGAGGAGCACACTGATCGCGCTGCTCGCGGCAGTTATGGTAATGGCAGGGTCGGTCTTCAGTTTTGCGGCTGACGGACTTACACTTGTATCGTCCTATCCTGAGGACGGACAGAAGAACACTTCGATGGAGAACCTGGGCGTCAAGCTGACATTCAGCAATCCTATCAACTCTGATGAAGCCAAGAAGATCGACGAGTCGAAGTTCAGCATCGTTGATGAAGAGGGCGAGAAGGTACCTGTTAAGGTTCTCTTCAGTGATAAGAATGACGGGCTGGTGCTCGTAGTTGCAGACATTGATGAGGGTTTTGTCGCCAAGAATAACTGCGAGTATAAACTGACCATTGATGCAGGTCTTGTGGACAATGAGGGCAATGAGCTTGCACAGGCACAGACTGTTACCTTCAGAACATACAACCAGAGAGTAAACAACATGGTCAACATGGCTATGATGTTCATCATGTTCGGCGGTATCATGTTCCTGACTATGCGCCAGAACAAGCAGAAGGAAGAAGAATCCCAGGATAAGAAGGAAGAGCCTAAGGAAGCTTTCAATCCTTACAGAGAGGCCAGGAGGACAGGCAAGTCCGTTGAAGAGGTCAAGGCTGAGCAGGCTAAGAAGGAAGAGAAGGAAGCTAAGAAAAAGGCCCGCAAGAAGAAGAAGGATGAAACTCCTGCTGAGAAGAAGATCGAGAACTGTGCTCAGTACCTGAACAATGTATATCATGTTCACGCACCTGCTCCGATCAGCAAGGCTGACAGGTCGATGAATGCTCTGATCGCAATGCGCAGGGAAGAGGCAAGAGCTGAGAAGGCTGAAAAGGCAGCCAGAGAAGCAGCAAAGAAGAAGAAAAGAAAATAATGCATGAAGCGCTGCATGAAGCGCTGCGCAGATCGTAAGGTCAGAAGCGGGGGGCGTAAAGCTCCCCGTTATTTATAAAAGCGATATGGAACAGATAACTCTCAAAGCATATGCCAAGATCAACCTGTCTCTCGTTGTGACGGGAAAGAGGCCGGACGGATACCATGATATCCGGTCGCTGATGCAGGGAATCGGCCTCTGTGATGTGATTAAAATAACAAAATGTCCTGAAAATGGAACAAAATACAATTTGCCTCATTGCACTATCGGCGGCATTGATGTATATTTATGTACGGATGTCGAAACAATCCCGATGGACATGAGCAATCTGGCGCTCAGGGGCATAGCCGCCGTGCTGGATGCCTGCGGCAGTGACCGGGACGGATCCGGCACCGGCACAGCATGTGACAGTATTCCTGCGCTGGTGGTGGATATCGAAAAGAAGCTGCCGGTGGCTGCGGGGATAGCAGGTGGCAGCGGTAATGCAGCTGCGTGCATGCTCGGGATGAATGCTCTTCTGGGCAGCCCGATGAGTCTCAGGGAACTGATGGAGGCCGGTGCCGGCGTAGGCGCCGATGTCCCGTTCTCTCTGATGATGAATGCAAGGCGCAATGACGGGACGCTCGCCGGTCTGAGAGGACTGGAGGAGGCGAGCACCGCCGCATGGATCGGCGGGATCGGCGACATCGTGGAACCGGCAGAGCCACGGCTGTACTATGCAGTGATGGCTAACCCGGGAATCTCTGTTTCGACCAGAGCTGCCTACGAGGCAATCGATGCGATCATCGAAGCGCAGGGCAGGGAGACAGATGAGTATCCGCTCTTCGTAAATGATCTTGAGAGCTACACTCTCAGGGACTATCCGGAGGCGGCAAGGCTCAAGACTGTCATGCAGGAGCAGCTTGACGCGGACATCGTAATGATGAGCGGAAGCGGACCGACTATGATCGCATATTACGGAGACCGAAGCAGCGCGGAAAAGGGTTTTGCCCGCATGCAGGAACTCTGCGGAAGCGAACCCCGCTGGAGGACCTGGCTGACAGTTACAGGAGAGTAGAACCATACCTCTGTTGTCCGGGGATGACAGATACAAGTTGCAGATATTACGTGAAGGCCCCCGCTAACACCTAAGGAGATGAATCTATGATGGAGATCCAACTGAAAGTACAGAAACCGCTTAAAGACCTGGTATACCTTGAGCTCAAGCACAAGATCCTTACCGGTGAGATAGTATCACAGACAAGGCTGATGGAGATCGACCTGTCCGAAAAGATGAATGTCAGCAGAACACCTATCAGAGAGGCGATCAAGAGACTGGCTGATGACGGACTGGTCAAGGTCGAGCCGAGAAGAGGCGCTTATGTTGCCAACATCTCGATCAAGGATATGCTCGATGTCTTCGAGGTAAGAGAGGACATGGAGGGTTTTGCAGCCAAGCTCGCAGCCGAGAGGATCACTGATGAGGAAAAGGCTGAGCTGCGCAGTATTGCAGCAGAGTATGATGAGGCGCTCAGAGCAGGCAACAAGGAGACTATCATCGAGCTTGATGAGAAGTTCCACAACTTCATCGTCGTGTGCAGCGGCAA
>CAMIWY010000333.1 GCA_946402595.1 uncultured Clostridia bacterium | reverse complement strand
TGGTTGCGGAGGAGGGATTCGAACCCTCGACCTTCAGCTTATGAGGCTGCTGAGCTAACCGCTGCTGCCACTCCGCATCAATTGGTGTTCCTGATAGGAGTCGAACCTACACTTTGCAGGGTTTAAACCTGCTGCCTCTGCCCATTGGGCTACAGGAACAATTTGGTGATCCCCGTGGGATTCGAACCCACACCACCCGGATTAAGAGTCCGGTGTCCTACCGTTAGACGAGAGAATCATATGGAGCTCCCAGTCGGATTCGAACCGACAATCCGCTGCTTACAAGGCAGGTGCATTTCCGTTGTGCTACAGGAGCAACTGGTACACCACAACTGACCTATTCGAACTTTTACTTCTATCGTAAGCGCATAATAATACGGTGCCTTGTGGACACCGCTCTGAGTTAGATACAATTCAATATTTCCGGCTACTTGCCGCAGGCCTCCTGCATGGAGTCCGACCAAGGCATCAGCTTATCCAGGTATTCAGACGTGTGATCCCAGTCGGTCATATGCATCAGGATCTGCTCCAAATAGAGGAACACATCCAGCCCATTGGCCTTGGCCGTCTCAACGATGCTGTAGATAGCCGCAGATGCCGATGCACCTTTAGGGGTATCCGCGAACAGCCAGTTCTTGCGTCCGGTCACGAACGGACGGATCGCATTCTCGGCAATGTTGTTTGAGATGGAGCATCTGCCGTCCAGGAGATAGTTCTCCAGATACGGCTTCTGGTTCCTGGCATACGTCACAGCGGTCGCCAATTTAGACCCGCGAAGCGGGACAAATGATTCGAGCCATGACCAAAAGGCCTCGAGAACCGGCTTCTCAAGCTCAAGACGCTTATTGTATCTATCTTCAGGACTCATGTCCGTAAGATCTGCTTCAATTTTGAAAAGCTTGTTGCAGTAGGCAATGCCTTGCTGCGCATAAGAGCCGTTTGCCTCCGACGCATTCCCGATCGGAACGGCTTCGTCAAACTTGCGCCTCAGGTGAGCCCAGCAGCCACACCTTGTAACATCAGCAAGTTTGTTGTAACCGGAATACCCGTCAGTGTGGAGATATCCGCTGAACCCCTTGAGGTATTCTTCGGCATTATCGCCAGCCCTTGACGGCCGGTAGTCATACAGGATGATCGGTACATCACCGTCATTGCCTGTGCGGTAAAGCCACATGTACGACTTGGTCTGTGGCTTCTTGCCAGGTTCCTTGAGTACCTGGACAGGAGTCTCATCCGCATGCAGGATATCTCTCTTGAGGAGAATCTCTTTCATGCGATCGACCACCGGAGTTATGTAATCGTCTGAGCATTTGATGATCCAGTTGGCCATCGTGGCTCTTGAAAGGACGATGCCCATCCGCTCCCAATCCTTTTCCTGACGGTAGAGCGGAACACCATTGACATATTTCTGGTAGATCACGTTAGCTACAGAGCTCGATGATGCTAGCGAGTGGTTCATCAGGGACGCCGGAACGCCGGCCTTGATGATGTATGGTCTGTCAGTATGCTTGCACTTAGGACACTCATAAGAGAATCGTACATACTTTACAATCCTGAGCTGTGCAGAGATGTACTCGAGTTCCTCGCGTACGACTTCCTTGCCAAGCACCTTGAGATCAGTGTGACACTTCGGACAGCTAAGAGCCTCGTCAGGCGCTTCACATAATACTTCGGTGACCGGAAGATCCTTGATGATCTGCATCTTGCGCACGCGTTTGCTCTTTGGAGTGACCTTGCCTTTGGATATCTTCTCTACTGGCTCATCGATCACACCATCAGCTTCGAGTTCGACTTCATTGAACAGAGACAGCTGCTCACAGGAGGCGTCAGTAACAACAGTCTTCTCGCTGGAAGGACCGAACTTGTCCTTACGCATCTGCTGGATGATCTCTGTGAGATTGGTCACCAGATGGTTCAGCTCATCTATTGAGTTTTGGAGATTACCGATCATGTCATCGCGCTGTGCGAGCTGTGATTCGAGTTCTCTTATGCGAGCTTCCTGTGCAGTCATGGATGGTTCCTTTTCTTAGTTTTTATCTAAGAAAATTATACCATTTTCACACTGACAAAAAAAGCTTTAATTGGCATGAAATCCAGTATTTTCAAGGGTTTCGCGCATGCATACTCCTAGTAGAATGCGCCCTTTTGAGCAGGCTTGATCGAGTGCTTCTGTTCTACCTGAAGCCCTTCCATAAGCCAACGGAATTGCTGCCAGGTTATGGGCTGGAGTTCATCCTCTGTACGGGGCCATTGAAACTTACCGTTCTCAAGCCGCTTGTACAGGAGAACGAATCCGTCCTTCTCCCACATGAGCGCTTTGATGCGGTCAGACCTTCTGCCACAGAACAGGAACAAGGCCGGTTCATACGGATCCATGTTGAAATGCTCTCTGACTAATGTTGCAAGACCATCTATGGACTTGCGCATGTCGGTATATCCGCAGGCTACATATATTTGATCGACAACTGTTATGTCGCCTAGCATATGCTCTTCAGCGCAAGGAGCACTGCCTCCACTGTC
>CAMIWY010000332.1 GCA_946402595.1 uncultured Clostridia bacterium | reverse complement strand
TGCTGCCTGAAGAACGAGCACGAGAAAAAATCGATAAGCAGCTTATTAATGCTGGCTGGGATATCGTGTCACGAAATGAGTATATCCCCAAGTCAACATCGGCTGTGAAAGAAGGCCTTATGCAGGGAAACACAGAGAGTGACTACCTGCTCTTTGTTGATGATAAGGCTATTGCTGTAGTTGAAGCAAAACGTGAAGACAACCCACTTGGACCTGAGGTTGAGAAGCAGGCTGAAGGTTATGCCAAAAGCCCGCAGAATTGGTATGGTCTGTGGTATCAGGGGCTGATTCCGCTTGTGTATATGGCAAACGGAAAGAAGATCTACTTCAAGAACATGCTTACAGATCCTGATGGCGATTATGTTGAACTTTCGGAGATGCATTCTCCAAAGAAGATGTTATCGCTTATCAATAAGGTGTCTGAGTATGGTGCTCTTCCACGTCTTGAAAAGAAGGGACTTCGTGACTGCCAGTACAATGCAGAGATCGAGCTTGAAAAGTCGATGAAGGAGGGGAAAAAGAAAAACCTTGCCATCCTTGCTACCGGTTCCGGTAAAACTTATCTGGCATGTCTGGCAAGCTACAGGCTTTTAAACTATACGCCTACAAAGAGAATCCTCTTCCTTGTAGACAGAAATAACCTTGCAAGGCAGACAGAAGCTGAGTTCAGTCAGTTTGACCGTACCGAAGGTCAGGTAGAAATGAGCTCTCTGTATGAGATCAAGCGTCTGAAGAAGGAAAACGATATAAAGGCAGATATCGTTATCTCCACTATTCAGAAGCTTTTTGCCGTGCTTACAGGCCAGGCTTTGTCGGATGACAGCGAAGATGCTGAAGACGAAAAGACCATGACAGATGAAGAGAAGGAATCGAAGGAAGTCATCACGCTTGGTGATGATCTGAAACTTCCTCCGGATCATTTCCAGTTCATCATCGTTGACGAATGCCATAGATCCATCTATGGCAAGTGGAGAGCAGTATTGGATTACTTCTCCGGTGCAAAGGTTTTGGGACTTACAGCGACACCCACACCGGAAGCATATGCATTTTTCAATAACAACATCATTGAAGAATATACCTATGATGAGTCGGTAGTTGATGGCGTTAATGTTCCGTCACGTGTTTACCGTATCGCTACTGAGATCACAGAGCATGGTGGAGCTATCAGATCTGGCACGAGAGTTACGGAGACAGTCCGTAAGACCGGAGAGACTACAACGTATGATGCACCACATCGGATTGATTATGACAATATGCAACTTGATCGGTCTGTAGTAAACAGAGATCAGATCAGGAAGGTGTTGACGGCATATAAAAAGGCTATTTATGAGGAGCTGTACCCGGAGCGTGAAAAAAGCTGGGAGTATATTCCGAAGACATTGATCTTTGCAAAAGATGATAATCATGCCTCCGAAATCGTGGAAGGCGTGAAGGATGTCTTCAAGAGTGAGTTTGAAAACGAAGAAGTTCCAGAGCATTTCGTGCAGAAGATCACATATTCTTCCGGAGACTCCAACGGTCTAATCAGGGATCTGAGAACCGAAAAGGACTTCCGAGTTGCTGTTACTGTTACGCTGGTTGCTACCGGTACAGATGTAAGGCCTCTGGAAGTGGTTCTTTTCATGAAGGATGTCCGTTCGGATGTGCTCTATACACAGATGAAGGGGCGTGGTTGTCGTATCATCAGCGATGACAAGCTCCGTGAGGTTACACCGAATGCGAACACGAAGGAATGCTATTACATTGTTGACGGTGTAGGTGTAACAGAGCATGAGAAAATTATCCCGCATCCGGTTATCAATCCGGGTCCGGGAAAGAAGATCCTTTCACTGGAACACCTTCTGGAGCACTTGGCACACAATGAAGTGAGCGATGAGAACCTTTGGCTGTTAAGGGATTATTGCTCTACTATCAACAGACGGTATGAAGATAATCCGCTGTTTGGCAGACACTTGGATTACTTCATCACGACCTACGGTTTCGCTCCGAGAACTATTGCGGGAAATATCCAGAACGCTACAGATCAAGGCTTGCTGATTGAATGCCAATATATTGATCCGTCGCACGATAACAGTGCGCGTATGGCGCTGATATCAAGTCTGATCAGCAATATAGCAGCCAGGAAGAAACTGCTTGAAATGCAGCGCGGTTATATCCTGAATACAGAGGAAGACCCGGATGAGGTTATATATGCCGGATTCTCCAAGGAAACTGCGAAGAGCTTCATTGAGAACTTCGAGAAGTACTTGAATAATAACAAGGATAGCATAGAAGCACTCAGGATCATTTACAATTCCGAAGACACTATCATAACACATGAGATGTTGAGTGAGCTTCGTGATCGGCTTTTGGCTGAGAGCAGGCAGTACGGCGTGTATCAGATCTGGAAGAACTACAAGGTGCTGGATACCGAAGGCAATGTTGATGATCTGGATGTGAAGACAAACGTGAATGCTCTTACGAACCTAATCCAGATTGTCCGGTATGCATACGGGAAGAACCAGAAGCTTACAAGCCTCATCAATGGTTAT
>CAMIWY010000331.1 GCA_946402595.1 uncultured Clostridia bacterium | reverse complement strand
TCAGCGCACACTCCTCCTGTGACCGCGCCCAGCACCAGCAGAGGCAGGAATATCCCGCCCGGCGACCCTGAGCCAAAGCTTGCTGTCGAGAATATGAACTTGACGACCAGCAGGACAGCCAGAGCACCGAGAGTGTACTCCCCACGGCTTATCTCTCCGACAAGACTGCTCCCGCTTCCGAGAGCCTGCGGGTATGTGAAAATGAGGATATATGCAAGGGCAAAGACCGTGATGAGTCTGCCTGTTCTGGATGCTATCTCTCCCTTTGCATTCAGCTTGCTGTCAGTCAGATTGTATGATGATACGCCCGGGAGACTGTCAGCCATGCGGGCGAACACTTTACCGATCCTGTCAAAAGCGTCCTGCATGAAAGCGATCGTGCGGTTGTACAGAATGCCGAAGAAGCCGAGAATTATTCCCAGCAGTATCACAGCCCAGTAGTACCTGAGCGGAAGCCCGTGCTCTACTCCGAATCCGAATACCGGTGCAAGGCCGAAAACGTTGGCAGCGACAAAATCGCTTGCAGCGCTTGCCGCCATTGTTGAGAGCAGTACTTCAGCGGAGAAGTTCCTGTGCAGCTCCTCAAGAGCGAATATCGCTCCTGCGAGCGGAGCCCCGAATGCGGCCGAGAGGCCTGCTCCCGCCCCGCATGTTATAAGCAGCCTTTCCTCCGTGAGCAGGCGATGGCCGGCCCTGGAGACACCCTTGCCGACCATGGCGCCGAGCTGAATGCTCGGCCCCTCCCGGCCCAGTGCCAGTCCGCCTCCGATCGCCAGAGCGCACCCTGCGACCTTGCCTATGATGACCCTCAGCCACCTCATGTCCTTCTGCCCCTTCAGCTCAGCCTCCACCTGCGGGATTCCCGAGCCGGCGATCTCCGGCTCCCACCCGAGCAGCACCGAGATGACGCCCGCGATGCACAGCAGGATAACAGCAGCAAGAGCTGTCCGTGCGGCTCCGCCCGCAGCATACTCCACCATCCTGTCCCTGAGGACATCGGCGCCCATCAGCATGAGTCTGAATACGGAAATAAGGGCGCCTGTTATCAGCCCGATAATAACGCCCTCACCGACAATTGCATATTTAAAACTGTCTCTCCTGCGGAGATTACCTACAGCATTATCTTTCATTTATGATTCTGATCCGGGATTTCTGCAGGAAGCTTCCTATTCCGCTTCCTCTGTTGCAGTTTCTTCACCTTCAGGTGCCGCTGTGTCTGCAGCAGCCTCTCCTTCAGCGGCTGCCTCTGTATCCTCAGAGCTGCCTGCGTTGTCAGCTCCGGTAACATTGACAATTATATCCCTGTTTCCTACTCCGCCTTCAAGGATGCCCTTGAAAATGACCTCAGCACGCTTGTTGGCTGCTTCAAGGATGCCCTTGTTTGTCGCATGTTCCTCAGCATCCTTCTGGGCTGCCTGCAGAGCCTGCTTGGTAGCTTCCTTGCGGTCAGTCTTGATCAGAGACACCTTATTGTCATAGAACTCGAGCGAATCAGGATCGATGTTGACAGACAGGATCTTCGCCTCAGGAACAGTGACCACTACCGAGTCATCATTGACCTCTATATTCACGTTCTCAAGCTCAAATCCCGCATCGATCTCAGCCTCATACTTCATGTTGAAGCCGTTCTTGTCGATGAACCTGATGGTTCCTTCTTCGAATCTTACGATCCCCGTATAGAAGTTCTTTTCCACTGTCAGTTCAGAGGATTCCTCGAGCCTTTCCATAAGACCCTTGGCATCCACTTTAGGCTGAGCCTTCATGTGGAAGTAGAATATACCGCCGGCTGCAGCGGCAGCGCCCACAAGGAGCGCGATCAGAATTGCAAGTACTTTCTTCATTACCTCTTTCCTCCCTTGTTTCCTCCGAGGTTGGCATTCTTAAGAATATTGGTGTCAAAAGTAAACGTTATGGACTCTTCTGCCCTCTGTCTCCTGAGGGACAGCTGTATCATCCTGTCGAGAAGCTCTGTATAAGGCACTCCGACCGGCTCCCACAGATAGAATGACAGGGATCCCGGGATAGGATTGATCTCGTTGAAATAGAGGCTTCCGTCCTCCTCATCGATCATGAAGTCAATCCTGGATACGCCGTTGCAGCCGAGAGCCTTGAACGACCTTACCGCAAGGTCTCTCACGTTCTCTCTCTCTTCAGGTGACAGATCAGCCGGGATCTTTCTCGCAAGGTTGGCCATTCCCGCTCCCTTGGTGCCGCTGCCGCCCTTGCTGCCGCCTGACTTTCCGCCTTTGCCTCCGCCGCTGTTCACATATTTGTCCTCATAACTGAGTATCTCCGCAGTATGAAGCGGCTCTTCGCATTCAGAAGCTATCGCCTCATTCTCATCACCAAGAACAGAGCAGTTTATCTCTCTCAGCTTACCGATCGCATGCTCTACAAGGACTCTTGTGGCATATCTGAAAGCGTCATCGAGGGCATTTACAAGCTCAGCTCTCGTCTTTGCAACGCTGATTCCTACGCTTGAGCCCAGGTTGACCGGCTTTACAATAACCGGATATCCGAAAACTTCTTCGATCCT
>CAMIWY010000330.1 GCA_946402595.1 uncultured Clostridia bacterium | reverse complement strand
CAGCAGGATGAGCTGCATGAGGGGATATAGAACGGAAACAGCAAATCTGCCCGCAAGCAAAAGGGGCAAACGGTGCATATAAGAGGGAACAGAATCTTATGAATATCAGCAAAGCCAAGACACAGATAAGAAATGCAGTCAAAGCGTACCTCACCAAGGACGAGTTCGGGGCATACGCCATCCCGGTCGAGAAGCAGAGACCGGTCCTTCTGATAGGACCTCCGGGAATCGGCAAGACAGCTATAATGGAGCAGATAGCCGCAGAGCTCGGCATCGGCATCATTTCGTATTCCATGACTCACCACACGAGGCAGAGCGCCATCGGACTTCCGTTCATAAGCCACAAGGTCTACGACGGTAAGGAGTACGATGTCACCGAGTACACGATGAGCGAGATCATCTCTTCCATATACGAGCTAATGGAAGAGACCGGAGTGAAGGAGGGCATCCTCTTCCTCGACGAAATCAACTGCGTATCGGAGACTCTGTCGCCTCTGATGCTCCAGTTCCTTCAGTACAAGGTATTCGGAAGACACCGCATTCCTGACGGCTGGATCATCGCATGCGCCGGAAACCCGCCGGAATACAACGACTCCGTCAGGGATTTTGACATCGTCACACTCGACAGACTCAAGAAGATCGATGTCGAGGCTGACTACGACACCTGGAAAGAATACGCACTGAAAGCCGAGATCCACCCGGCAGTCACGACCTTCCTCCAGAGCAAGAGGAACAGATTCTACTCGGTAGAGACGACCGTAAGCGGCCGCAGCATAGTTACACCGAGAGGCTGGGAAGACCTCAGCAAGATGCTGTACCTGTACGAGCAGAACAGCCTTGAGGTCGATGAGGACCTCATCATCCAGTATCTGCAGGATCAGGCGGCCGCCAAGGAGTTCGCTGTATATTACGACCTCTTCAACAAGTACAGGACGGAGTATCCGGTCGAGGACATCCTCCTCGGCAAGGCTACAGGAGAGATGATAGGCCAGGCTGCCGATGCCGGATTCGATGAGGTATATACACTCATCGGACTCCTTCTCAGCAATGTGAGGACGGACATCCGCGCATGCAATACAGAGGAAAATGTAATAGATGAGCTGAGGGCATGCCTCAAGGCTTATGCAGAGGAAGACCCGGGCGAGAAGACTCCGCAGGAGAGGCTTCTTGAGATCGCGGGAGATATGAGAAGCAGGCTCGAAGCCGGAAGAAGGTCAGGCTCAGTAGACCAGAACAGGCGCAGGATCATGCTCAGGACTGCGGACATACTTGAGAAGTTCGCATCAGAAACCGCAGGGGTTAAGGATTTCAATGAGTCCTTCGACATAATACGCGACAAGTTCAGCACGATCGTGAAGACTCATGCAGCTCAGGTCGGCAAAACACAGGATAAGCTCACCGGGCTGTTCAGATTCGCCGAAAGCTGCTGGGGCGAAGGCAGAGAGATGCTGATGATCGTCACAGAGCTTACTGCCGATGCCTCAAGTGCAGCATTCATAAACAGATATGGATGTGAGGAGTACTTCAGGCACAACAAGGAGCTTCTGTTCAGCGAGAGACAGATCGAGATCGACCGCAAGATCGATCAGCTGGAGCTGTAGTTTCCGGAGCCAGTGCTGAAGACCTGAATAAAACATGCAACAGAGACAACATGCGCATATGGGAGAATAACTCCCCGTATGCGCTTTTTCTTGTGGCACTATTATTTCCTCAAATACAACGAACATTTTGCATAGACGTTATCAATAATTGCGCTGAGAATATTCAGATATAATAATTCCATGAATAACGGCGTCAGCCGTATGTTTTTTGATGTTTGCAGATGTAAGAGGTACTCATATGACTTATGAAGAACTGAAACGTGAAATGGAGAAGTACCCTGAGACTATGACCGACGGGGAAAGAATGCAGAAATACGCTGCAGGTGAAGAGGTAGACCATATACCATTCTCGATCCAGAGTAATGAAGAGGCTATGGCCAACATTTTCGGATATACTACTGCTCAGTGGAGAAATGATGTCAAGGTTCACATCGATGTCATCAAGAGAAGAAAGGAAGAGTTCAACATCGGTGGACTCGCTTCCGGACTGAGACTGAGGACAATGGCGCAGGCCGTCGGCTCAGAAATCTACTTCCCTGAAGTAGGTATCGACCGTGTAATCAAGCCTGTTCTTGAGGACTATGACCAGCTGAAGACTCTCATGAAGGATAACCCTAAGAAGAATCCGGTCTTCCTGTCAGTCCTGCAGAGAGGTATCGACCTCAAGGCAGCATTCCCTGAGATGGGTATCGCGATGCCGGTAGCAGGTCCTTTCACCAACGCTTCCTGCATCAGACCGGTAGAGAAGATCCTGAGAGATACAGTAAGGCACCCTGAAGAACTTCACGACCTTCTGAAGTGGTGCGTTGACTACACAGTTGCATATGCAGAGATGTTCGCTGATGAATTCGGCGGCGGCGGATGCACCATCTGCGACCCGGTCAGCTGCTCTGACATCCTCGGCAAGAAAAACTACAAGAAGTTCTCAGAGCCTCATCT
>CAMIWY010000329.1 GCA_946402595.1 uncultured Clostridia bacterium | reverse complement strand
TACCGGTCAAGAGAGCCATATGGGATGCAGGACTGCTTTTATTGCGGCTCTGATAGTCGAACCGATAGTCTTTATATGGTTCGTGCCGCCCTTTGGTATTGCGAGTATATTGCTTGGTATTGTTCTTCTTATCTTGAAGAAAAGCAAAAAATACAGATATGCTCTTACTGACCGCAGAATCCTTATGCGTGAGGGAAGAAAACTCATATCCATACCGCTTGAGGACATAGTGGCAGATGATGTTATACGGCAGATACGCGTCCGTATTTGTGATTATAGTGAACGACGCGTCGGAAGTGTATATATCGCCAAGAAACTGGTCGTAAGGAAAAGCGGAGCGAAGATACCGAAATACGCCTATATCAGGGGCATCAAGAACCCCGGATATGTCGCCTCGCTTATCCGTCGTAAGGTAAACGCGGTCAAGGGCTTGAATTATAGTTGAACGAAAGGCGGTGACTGCATATGTTCGGCAGGAAAAAAAGCGATGATTACGATGAATATAATGCAAGTATCAGCGCATAATATGATGACGACTATATTCGGAGCAACGATGAATACCGTGAAGAATGCAGTCACAGTCACGAACAGACCTATAAAGATCAGGATCTGCACACCGATTACAGAGAATACCGTCAGGAGTGCAGTCATGATCACGAACAGACATATGAGGACTTCAACAGTGAGCTCGCGCCCTATGAGCAGAAGAGCGAGCTCGAAGCAAAGTTTGCAAGATTTCTCATGCCGGGCGAGTATATCATCTGGTGCGGAGTTCCTGAAAAGAATGCAACTGCGAGTGAAAGCGGTGCAGGCTGTGCTACCGGATGTCTTCCGGTGGCTATAGTGCTGGCGTTGATATTGTTCCCCATTTTGGGAATCGTGAGTTTAGGTGCTGTAGTATGTGCCGTTCTTCTGATGAAGGATGGCAATTTCAAGAACCGTTCCTATGCTATTACAGACAACTCGCTGATAATACTAAAGGGCGGTACGCCGCACAGAATAAATCTTACATCTATAAGAGGTGTGAACTATAAAACAGGTCCGCGTGATATAGGTTATGTCACATTCAACGCGACATATTCAAATCCCAAGGGTATAATTACCAATAAAAACGAAGGAATATTCGGCATCAAGGATCCACAGAGAGTATCGGTTACTCTCATACAGGCGATCTCAGATAAATTAAATTATTCAGGAAGTGTTAGAAATGGTTAAGATCTCAAATCAGGATAAGTCACAGGTGCTCATAGACGCTCTGCCTTACATTCAGAAGTACAACAACAAGATACTCGTTATCAAGTACGGCGGAAACGCTATGACCAACAAAGAGCTCAAGGACGCTGTAATGACTGATATAGTTCTCCTTTCTCTCGTAGGAGTAAAGGTAGTACTGGTACACGGCGGCGGTCCTGAGATAAATGATATGCTGAAAAAGCTCAATATCGAGAGCCGTTTCGTGAACGGTCTGAGATATACAGACGATGCTACTGTTGATGTTGTAAAGATGGTGCTCTCCGGCAAGGTCAACAAGGAACTCGTTCAGCTCCTCGCACAGCACAAGGGCAGCGCAGTAGGTCTTTGCGGCATAGACGGCGGAATGCTCATGGCTGAGAAGAAGACCACAGACGACGGTCAGGATCTCGGCTGGGTAGGCGAGATAACAAAGGTAAACACCAAGCCCATCCTCGATGCTCTTGCAAACGGAAATATTCCCGTTATCGCAACAGTTGCAACTGATGAAGAGGGCAACACATATAATGTTAATGCTGATACAGCAGCTGCACGTATCGCAGCTGAGCTCGGCGCTGAGAATCTCATCCTCATGACAGATATCGCAGGACTTCTCCGTGATAAGGATGATCCGGAGACTCTTATTCCCGAAGTAAATGTCAGCGAGGTGCCTTTCCTCAAGAGACAGGGCATCATCTCAGGCGGTATGATCCCCAAGATCGACTGCTGTGTGCAGGCTATTGAGGAGGGTGTCACCAGCGTTCATATCATTGACGGCAGAAAACCGCATAGTATCCTTTATGAGGCATTTACAAGCGAAAATCTCGGCACTACCATCGGCGCGTCCCAAGAGAGCGTTGGAATTAAGTAAAAATACTTTATAGGGAGGATTATATCATGCTCGAAAAGTTTAAGACGAACGCGGAAGTCATCGAAGCCGGTGACAAGTACCTCTATGGCAACCACATCCGTATGCCGCTGTCCATGGAGCGCGGCGAAGGCTGCTGGGTTTTTGACAAGGACGGAAACAAGTACCTCGACTATGTCGGCGGTATCGCGGTCAACGGCCTCGGCCATTGCCATCCCCGCATTCAGGAGTGCCTGCGCGAGCGCGCGGAGACCATTCTCCATTGCTCCAACTATTTTTACAATGAGCCTGCTGTTCAGACTGCTAAACTGATTGTGGAGAACAGCTGCTTCGAGAAGGTACTCTTTGCCAACTCCGGCGCTGAGGCCAACGAAGGCCAGATCAAGCTGGCACGCAAATATGCCAAGGATCACGGCCATCCCGAGCGCTTTGTGGTCATCACCATGCATAACAGC
>CAMIWY010000328.1 GCA_946402595.1 uncultured Clostridia bacterium | reverse complement strand
TATATGTCTTGATCTTCTCCTTCATGTTCTTCTCGGAGTAATCAGCCTCGCACCTGATATGGTACTTTCTAAGCGCCTTTGCGACCTTCTCCGCATACTCGTTATGCTGCTCTCTGATCGGAACGATACCTACCTGTAGAGGCGACATCCAGAATGGGAATGACCCCTTGAAGTTCTCGATAAGAATACCGATGAATCTCTCAAATGATCCGAATATAGCTCTGTGGACCATTACAGGCTGCTTAGGCTGTCCATCCTTATCTGTGTACTTGAGCTCGAAGTTCAGCGGGAGCTGGAAGTCGAGCTGTATGGTACCGAGCTGCCACTCTCTTCCGAGGCAGTCTTCCATCGAAAGGTCGATCTTAGGTCCGTAGAAAGCTCCGTCTCCTTCGTTGATCTCAAAGCCGCCCTCGCCGTACTTTTCTGCAAGTATCTCTTTAAGTACGCTCTCGGCTTTGTTCCAGACTTCTATGTCTCCCATGAAGTCCTCAGGTCTTGTGGAGAGCTCAGCCTTTGATTTGAGGCCGAATGTTCCGTAGAGCTCATCCGCGATATCCATGATATCAGCGATCTCTTCTTTGATCTGGTCTTCTCTGATGAAGTCATGTGAGTCGTCCTGGCGGAACTGCTGCACTCTGAAGAGGCCGTTCAGCTCACCTGATTTCTCTTTTCTGTGGATGACGTCTGTCTCGTTATATCTTATCGGAAGCTCTCTGTAGCTGTGGAGCTCTCTCTTGTATACCATGATAGCGTTCGGGCAGTTCATTGGCTTTGCGGCAAAGATATCTGCGTCGCTCTCAGGGTTGTAGTCTTTGGTCTCACCGTTATAGTCATCAGGGATGATGAACATGTTGTCATGATAGTGAGCCCAGTGACCGCTTGTGAGCCACAGCTTCTTGTTGTTTATTACAGGAGCGGAGATCTCCTCATATCCGTGCTCCAGATGCACTTCTCTCCAGTATTCAAGAAGAGCATTGAACATCTTCCATCCTCTTGGAAGCCAGTAAGGCATTCCCGGAGCAGTCTCATCGAACATGAACAGATCGAGCTCTTTACCGAGCTTCTTGTGGTCACGCTCCATAGCTTCCTGGATCATCTTGAGGTGGTCCTTCAGCTGCTTCTTGTCAGGGAACGCATAGACGTAGATACGCTGCAAAATGATGCCGCGCTTCTCATCGCCTCTCCAGTAAGCTCCAGAAACTGACTTGATCTGGAACGCAGCTCCAAGGAGCTCCTGCGAGTTATCTACATGAGGTCCTCTGCAGAGATCGATATAGTCGTCGCCTGTCTTGTATGTCGTGATAACGGCATCATCAGGAAGATCCTGAATGAGTTCTGTCTTGAACTGCTGATCCTTGAAGATCTCGAGCGCTTCTTCCTTGGAGACCTCTTCACGTGTCCAGTCTTCCTTGCGCTTAAGGATCTCGTGCATCTTCTGCTCGATCTCAGGGTAGTCATCCTTGGTGACCGCTCTCGGGAGAATGAAATCGTAGTAGAATCCATCCGCTATCTGCGGTCCGATCGAATACTGTACGTTTTCTTTCCCGAAGATCTCGATAACTGCCTTCGCGAGGATATGCGCCAGTGAATGACGATAAACCTTCAAATACTCTTCTTTTTCCATTTTAATTTTCCTTTCTCCTGCGCCGTTTCCTAAAGCGGATGAATCAGTCTCCGCCAATCGGACTCTCGGGCGTCAAGTCCGGCGATCCGGTCAACCAGACCGGGCCGGAAAAAACCTGAATTACCTTAAATTATTTAAATGCTTTCATTCCGAGGTATCTTGCTGATTCTCCAAGTTCCTCTTCTATTCTCAGGAGCTGGTTGTACTTGGCGACTCTCTCGCTTCTTCCAGGAGCTCCTGTTTTGATCTGTCCTGAGTTTAATGCTACCGCGAGGTCTGCGATAGTAACATCTTCTGTCTCGCCTGATCTGTGTGATACTACTGCGGTGTATCCTGCGTCGTGAGCCATTCTGATGGAATTCAGCGTCTCTGATACAGAACCGATCTGGTTCAGCTTGATCAGGATAGAGTTAGCGCATCCGAGCTCGATACCCTTGGAGAGACGCTTTGTATTTGTAACAAACAGGTCGTCACCTACGAGCTGTACTCTGTCTCCAAGTTCTTTTGTAAGGAACTGCCAGCCTTCCCAGTCCTCTTCATCAAGACCGTCTTCGATGGACTTGATAGGATAGTTGTCTACGAGTGAAGCCCAGTGTGCTACGAGTTCCTCTGATGTGAACTTCTTGCCTGATTTAGGCTGCAGGTATTCGCCCTTCTTCTCGCCCTTCCACTCACTGGATGCTGCGTCCATAGCGAGCACGAAGTCTTTGCCCGGCTCATATCCGGCCTTCTCGATAGCTTCGATCAGCTGATCAAGAGTCTCTTCATCGCTTGAGAGGTCAGGGGCATAGCCGCCTTCATCTCCTACTGATGTAGCAAGTCCCTTAGCCTTGAGGATACCAGCGAGTGTATGATATACCTCTGTGCACCATCTCAAACCTTCGCTGAATGTAGGAGCGCCTGCAGGCATGATCATGAATTCCTGTGTGTCT
>CAMIWY010000327.1 GCA_946402595.1 uncultured Clostridia bacterium | reverse complement strand
ACTTCGAGCTCAAGCTCGGAAGCGGACAGTTCATCCCTGGATTCGAAGAGCAGCTTGAAGGCAAGGACGCAGGTGAAGATGTTGACGTTACAGTTACATTCCCTGAGGACTATCATGCAGAAGAGCTCGCAGGCAAGGAAGCACTCTTCAAGTGCAAGATCCACGAGATCAAGAAGGAGATCCTCCCTGAGATCGATGATGAGCTTGCAAGCGATGTAAGTGAGTTCGAGACTCTTGACGAGTACAAGGCAGACCTCCAGAAGAAGCTTCAGGAGAACGCTGATGCAAGAGATGAGTCCCTCATGAAGGACAGAGCTCTTGAGAAGCTGTATGAAGCAAACGAGATCGAGGTTCCTGAAGTAATGATCAGAAACGAGATCGACAACATCATCTATGACATGAACCAGAACCTGGCAACACAGGGACTCGGACTCCAGCAGTACATGGAGTGGACAGGAAAGACCATCGATGATGTAAGAGAAGAGGCTAAGCCTGAGGCTGAGAAGAGAGTAAGAACAAGGATCCTTCTCAAGAACCTCATCAGACAGGAAAACCTCGAGGCTGATGCAGCTGAGATCGAGAATCTCATGAAAGAGTTCGGTGAACAGTACGGAATGACTGTTGACCAGGTCAAGGAGATGGCAGGAGCTGAGACTGAGAACTACTTCAAGGAAGATGCTCAGACCAAGAAGGCTATCGACTTCCTCTTCGAGAACGCTGTTCTGACAGAGAAGAAGGAAGAGGCTGAGGAGAAGTAATTCCCGCTCAGCTGTACTGAATCAACGCGTGGATAAGGACCGGAGAGAGCTCTGTTCTCTCCGGACTTTGAAATAAAAGAAATTAGGAGGATCAGTATGAATTACGTTCCTTATGTAGTAGAACAGACCGGTCAGGGCGAAAGGACATATGATATCTATTCCAGACTCCTGATCGACAGGATCATTTTTATCGATGATGAGATAACAGAGCATACAGCCAGCGTTGTTGTAGCACAGCTTCTCTTCCTCGAAGCTCAGGACCCTGAGAAGGATATCAACATATATATCAACTCACCGGGCGGAATGGTCACTGCCGGACTTGCTATCTACGATACCATGAACTTCATCAAGCCGGATATCTGCACAATATGTGTAGGAATGGCTGCAAGCATGGGAGCAGTACTGCTCGCTGCCGGAACCAAGGGAAAGAGATACGCTCTGCCTAATTCAGAGATCATGATCCACCAGCCGCTCGGCGGTTTCCAGGGTCAGGCTTCTGACATCAAGATCACGGCAGATCACATAGTCGGCATCAAGAACAAGCTGAATAAGATCCTCGCTGATGCGACAGGACAGAAGCTGTCAGTAATAGAGAAGGATACCGACAGAGACAACTACATGTCTTCGGCTGAAGCAGCTGAGTACGGCCTTATCGACAAGGTCATAGACAAACACTGACAATATATTCATTAAGGAGTCAAAATGGCAGACAGAAATGAGATCAGATGCTCTTTCTGCGGAAAGACCAACTCTCAGGTCCGCAAAATCGTTGTAGGACCTGATGTCTACATATGCAACGAATGCATCGATCTGGCAAAAGCCATGATCGAAGAGGAGAGCCAGAGCCCGGCAAAGAGGAGAAAAAAGTCTGACAGACTTCCTAAACCGGCCGAGATCAAGGCGGAGCTCGATGATTATGTTATCGAGCAGGACCCTGCCAAGAGAAGCCTGGCAGTTGCAGTCTACAATCATTATAAGAGGATAAGGCATCTCGAGACACATGCCGTCAAGGATTCCGACACCATAGAGCTCAGCAAGAGCAACATTCTCATGCTGGGACCTACGGGAAGCGGAAAGACACTGCTCGCGCAGACCCTTGCGCGCATCCTTGATGTGCCTTTTGCCATCGTAGACGCAACATCGCTTACTGAAGCAGGATATGTCGGCGAGGACGTTGAGAACATCCTGCTGAGACTGTATCAGGCTGCTGACGGCGATCTCGAGAGAGCTCAGAAGGGCATAATCTACGTTGATGAGATAGACAAGATCGCACGCAAGTCCGAGAATACATCTATTACACGTGATGTAAGCGGTGAGGGCGTGCAGCAGGCGCTCCTCAAGATCATCGAGGGAACGATCGCAAATGTTCCGCCTCAGGGAGGACGCAAGCATCCTAATCAGGAATTCATACACTTCGATACCAAGAACGTCCTCTTCATCTGCGGAGGCGCTTTCACAGGCCTTGATAAGATAATCAAGGTAAGACTCGGAAGCAAGGTCATCGGCTTCAATCAGGAGGACGAACTCCTTGATGTTTCCGATGAAGATATCCTGCTCAAGGTGCAGCCGGAAGACCTTCTGAGGTTCGGACTCATTCCTGAGCTGATTGGAAGACTTCCTGTCACAGTTGCTCTGAGCGAGCTGTCCGAGAAGGCTCTTGTCAGGATAATCAGGGAGCCGAAGAACTCGCTTATAAGGCAGTATCAGACACTCTTTGCAATGGATGATGTGGAACTTGAGGTGGATGATGAAGCTGTCAGCGCTATAGCTGCAAAGGCTCTGTCCCTCAATACCGGAGCGAGAGGCCT
>CAMIWY010000326.1 GCA_946402595.1 uncultured Clostridia bacterium | reverse complement strand
ACGAATACAGCTCATCCCACAATTCATTTTCATATCCTGCGCATCTCACGAAGATACCTTTCAGCATCTCTGCCATGTCACGGCTGATTCCTTCTGTTTCGCGGTCGAGGACATCGATCCACATCTGGTTTGCTTCAAGATACTCCCTGCATGTGTATGCATCGAACCAGAATTTATACGGAGAAGACGCTATATCATCCGCATGCTCAGAAACTGTCTTTTCGCCTATGTATGCATACAGCCATGAGCACTGCAGAAGTGCTGTAAGCCCTGCGATCAGCCCGTGATCATGCACCTGCCTCTGCATATAGCCGATGTACTCAGATATCACTGGCAGCCTGACAGCACGGCTGACTTCTTCATCACTTACACCGAGCTGCCTCATATGCGGAACGTGGACACGGTATGTCTCATTCTCAGTCTCTATGATCACGGCATCCATGAAAGCTGTCATCTCTGCATCTCCGGATTTACTCTGTATCAGTTTCAGGGTATCGATATAATCGAGCAGGTACAGATAATCCTGGATCATATAGCGGCGGAAAAGCCCCTCATCGAGGGACCCTTCCGCCATTTCTCTTACAAAAGATTTTTCTGCCGCTTCGCCCCACAGATCCTGTGCGGCCTCATACAGCATATCAGATATTCTCATTGCTTTGATCCTATAGCCTTCTCTGCAATTCCTACTACAATACATATTAGTATAGTTGCGGCTATATCTACAAGGGTACTCCCGATCGGAAGATCTATCGTCATCATCTTTCGGTAAAGAAGGAATCCCGCAAACCAGATGATCAGGTTCTTCACGCATACCGTCTCCCCGTTATGATCTCTCCTGAGGATGAAGACGTCCGCTATCATGACAGCGATCATCGGAGCAAACACCGATCCTATGAGATACAGAAAGTCTGTAAAGTCGTCCATCGGGAATACTATAGCAGCTGCTGTTCCTATAGCGGCTGCAGCTATAGCGACCTTCCGTCCGTCTATCTTCTCCGAAAACAGTTCACTGGAGATACCTGCTGAATAAGCATCGAGAAATGTAGTCGTAACAGTGGACAGAACGATGATTATCAGACCTGCTATACCAAGGCCCGCGCTCAGCATTATCTCCGCAATATCCGAAGTGCCCGCCAGCAGCGCGGAGCCCAGTCCGATAATGTACATCCAGCAGCTGACCACTCCGTATACCACTGCCGACCAGGCTGATGCGGCGGCAGGTTTCTCCGCCTCTCTGGTGTAATCGCTTATGAGCGGAAGCCACGACAGCGGCATGGCCACATTGAGCTCGATAGCCGCTCCGAACGACAGGCCTCCCTCCGCGGCAGCAGACAGATCGCCTCTGCGGAATATGAGGAACGAGAGCACGACAGTAAGTATGAACAATGCACTCATCGCTATGAGATTCACCTTGCCGAGACTCTTGATGCCTATGATGAGCCAGACTATGATCAGTCCCCCTATGACGACCGCCCAGATCCAGTGACCGCATGGCAATGCTCCGTTTGCGGCAAGGGCTCCGTCATATATCATGATCGCGGTCCACCCGACAAGCTGAAGAACATTCAGCATTGCGAAAAGGAACGCTCCCTTGCTGCCAAAGCTCAGCGTAACAGTCTCCATGGCGCTCATTCGCCTTTTGCCACCCATACATCCCGCAAGAAACAGCAGGAAGCATCCTATGACATGACCTATGATTATCGACAGCAATCCCTGAGAGAAGCCGAGCGGCGCCAGGAAGGTTCCTGTCATTATTTCGGCCAGACTAACACCCGCGCCAAACCATATCAGCGCGTTCTCAAATACCGAAGTCCTTTTCCCGGTCATAATTACACCTCCCTTATGAACTCTTCAGGAAGGGCGTAATTATGCATCAGCGGTCCGGATCCCTTGCCGAGATCCAGCATCGCTCCCAAAGCACCTGAAAGGTATGCCTTGGCGCGCTCTACAGACTCTGTGAGACTGCAGCCTTTGGCAAGATTGGATGCTATCGCACTGGAAAGAGTGCATCCGGTTCCATGAGTATTAGGATTGTCTATTCTTTTGCCCATGAACCACACAGCCTCCCCGCTCTCAGCGCTGAAAAGGACATCGTTGGCATCATTGATGTTGTGTCCGCCCTTGACAAGAGCAGCGCATCCGTAGCGCTCAAAGAGTGTCTTTGCAGCCTTCTCCATGTCAGCCTCAGTCCTGATAGTCATATCCGCCAGGATCTCAGCCTCAGGAATGTTAGGTGTGATGACTGTTGCAAGAGGAAGCAGTCTGGCCTTAAGGGTATCTATCGCAGTATCCTCTATCAGGCGGGCTCCGCTTGTAGCCACCATGACAGGGTCAACGACGATATTGACTGCTTTGTATTCTGTAAGGCAGTCCGCAATGACCCCGATAAGTTCGGACGAGGAGACCATTCCTATCTTGACTGCGTCAGGAAAAATGTCCTCAAACACTGCATCAAGCTGTTTCTTGAGAAACTCCGGTGATGCTTCAAGTATACCTGTCACGCCGGTGGTATTCTGCGCCGTGAGTGCTGTGATCGCGCTCATTGCGTATACCCCATTCATGGTCAT
>CAMIWY010000325.1 GCA_946402595.1 uncultured Clostridia bacterium | reverse complement strand
GACCAGAGCGGAACATGCTCTGAGGTGCGGAGCGGATCTCGTGATAGAGATACCTGCTCTTTTCTGTCTTGGGAATGCAGGTCAGTATGCAGCTGCGGGAGTGAAGCTCCTTGAAGCTGCAGGTGTGAGCTGCATATCATTCGGAAGTGAAACCGGTGACGCGGAGGCTCTTATCAGCACTGCGGGGTTCCTGAAGGAACACGGCTCTGAGATAGAGGACCTTATTTCCGTGTATGCCAGAAGGGGTCTGAGTTATCCCGCTGCCCGTGTGAAGGCATATGAGGAACTGGGCGGCAGCCGTGAAGGCATTAGTATTCTGAGCAATCCAAACGACACACTGGCGGCCGAGTATATCATGTCCATGGAGAAGGCGCAGCCGGTCCCGGTGAAAAGAGAGGGAGCAGGCTATAACGATACCTCAAAAAAGGGTCTCAGATTCATGAGCGCGACGGGCATCAGAGAACTCCTCAGCATCGGCAGCGGCATATACGGGCGCAGCTGTAGAGAGAGGATAGCTGAGTTCGTACCTGAATGTGTCATTCGCGATGTTCCGGGTGCAGATGAGTTATCAGAGAGGGAAAAAAGGCTCTTTGATCTTGTCAGATATGCTCTTATGACAACACCTGCAGAGGCCATCGATGACTGCCCGTCCGGAGGTGAAGGACTTGGAAATCTTCTGAGAGCAGAGACAAGGAAGGCGGAAGATCTCGATGATCTCATCCTCAGGACAAAATCAAGGAGGTATACTTACACAAGGATATCCAGACTGTGCATGCAGGTGCTGCTTGGCATAAGAAGATCAGAGTTCCCGGCGGCAGACGGACCGGAATATATCCGGGTGCTCGGATTTAATGAGACGGGACGGAGCCTGCTGTCCGGTATCAAAAAAGAGCAGAGTGCAGAAGCACATAATGAAACGGCAGATAATTGCGGTACACTTCCGGTCATTACTAATATAAACAAGGAAAAATCGCTCATCAGCGGTGATGCGGAGAAGATGCTGCAGCTCGATGTCCATGCAGCTGACATATACAATCTCATCACAGGCGGCTCAGTTTATGACTCATCTGACCACAGACAGCCCGTGCGCATCCTGTGAGCTGCCGGTGCCCTGATTTTGCGGACACACCATGCTATTTGCGCGGGCTATAAATGCTGCCGGATGTATTAAATAAAAAAATATCTTGCAATAGTGTTATAAAAGAGTTATTTTATTAATGCGCGCCGGGGTGTGGCTCAGCTTGGTAGAGCGCTTCGTTCGGGACGAAGAGGTCGCGTGTTCAAATCTCGTCACCCCGACCATTTAAGGGATTGCGGACGCAATCCCTTTTACTTATGTAAAAGTGCGAAAAACTCTGAAAAGTCGTTGACAACAGTATTCCGCATGAATATAATAAGCGGGTGCGACGGAGATTTTGCGCGCACATATGAACGAGTTTACAATCAGTTTTTATATATAAGGAGGTGTCGACAGTGGCAGTACCTAAGAGGAAAACATCACAGGCTAAGACAAGCGGCAGAAAGGCTGCTAACATGAAGAAGAGCATGACCGGACTTTCGATCTGTCCTCAGTGCCATGAGCCAAAGCTTCCACACAGAGTATGTCCTAACTGCGGTTACTATGACGGCAAAGACGTTGTAAACGCTGAATAATCAGGATAACAGAAGATTATTTCGATGGAAGGGTGCAAGCTTAACAGCTTGCACTGTTTTATTTTTCACGGAAAGTGCAAAAACACACTATATTGTGGTATAATATTGTGATTTTGTATGTATATTGATAATCTACTGAAAATTTGATTGCAGGAGAGGCTTTAATGGCAGCAAATAATCAGAACAGTAATAACACACAGAAGAAAAGAGGACCGGGCAGACCTCCGGGGAGCAAGAATAAATCCAGGAGCAGCTCATCAGGGAGCAAGTCTTCACAGAAGCAGGCTGTTTCCGCTGAGGAGGCAAGGCTCGAGAAGATAAGGGAGATGCAGGCTCAGTACGACCATGACAGACGGAACATCGATGTCATATGGAGCATCACGCTGTTTGCAGTCGGACTGTTTCTCTTCTTCACCGTCGTAATGGACTCGACCGGAGCCTTCGGAAGCACTGTGCACGACATATGCCTCGGACTTTTCGGCACGATGGCATACGTTCTGCCTTTCTTCATACTTATATTCGCGATACTTCTCCTTGCACGGAAGATGCAGCACATAGGAGGAAGGACGGCCTTTTTCGGTGCGCTTATTTTCATTAATATGTGCATCCTGAATTCATACAGATTCATTGATGAAAGAATGCCGGCGTTCGGCTTCAGCGACATGGTCCAGTATTACAGGGACGGTGTCAACAAGCTGAGCGGAGGAGTAATAGGAATGGAGCTCGGCTCCATAATCGTCAAGTTCTTCGGGATGCCGGGACTTCTGATCATTGCTACGGCAGTCATCCTCATATCGGTTTTCCTTGTTGCAAATACACCTATTTCGAGGTTCTTCGACAATATGGTCCTCAAGCATGAGCAGAAGAAGATCATTAAGGAATTCGAAGAGGCTGAAACCGCCAAGGTCCAGATGGCTG
>CAMIWY010000324.1 GCA_946402595.1 uncultured Clostridia bacterium | reverse complement strand
ATCTCCTGCAGAATGCGTACAAGTACGGCAGGGACAACGGATATGTAAGGCTGTCGCTTGCCAGGGAAAACAGTGACGCCGTTATAAGAGTGAAGGACAACGGCATAGGTATAAAGAAGGAAGACCTGGATAAAATATGGCAGAGGTTCTGGCAGGCTGACAGCGCCCGCGGAGCTGAAGGCGGAAACGGCCTCGGACTGGCAATGGTGAAGGAAATCGCCGAACTTCATGGCGGATCGGTAACTGCGGAAAGCACGGAAGACCGCGGCAGCGAGTTCATCTTCAGGATTCCGGCGGTGTCATGACAGCAGGCTAAACCAGGAGTAGACCCCCTGATGAAACTGAACAATGTACAATAAACAATGAAATGGTGTAAAATTTACCCTATATTACTTTTCTGAGGGGCAATTTCGAATCGTCACAAAGGAACCGGGACAGCCGCTTGAAAACGGCTGCCTGCAGGAGGAACCATTATGAAGATCACGATTGTCGGAGGGGGGGAATATAGGGACACAGTTTGCTGTTCACAGTGCGGAAAAGGGCCATGAGGTGTGGATGTTCACCTCCAATCCCGCCCGATTCCGCAAGCACATATCTGTAGTTGATCATGACGGAAACGCTATTCACGAGGGAGACATATGCTGGGCAACCAACGACCCGCATGAGGCTTTTCACGACGCGGACATGATCATGATCACCATGCCGCCTACGATGATGATCCCGCTGGCGGAGATCATCTATGAACATACCGGTGCTAACACCCTGATAGGTTTCGTTCCGGGAAACGGAGGCTTTGAGTTTGCATTCAGAAAGTGCATAGACAGAGGCAATACTTTCTTCGGCATCGACAGAGTCCCTGCAATTGCAAGGCTGACAGAGAGGGGAAAGACTGTCTGCTGCTCGGGATACAAGGACAGGCTGTATATAGCCGCGCTCCCGTCTGAAAAGACAGAGGAATGTGCGGCACTGATCGAAAGCATATATGACATACCTTGTTTCAGGCTGCCGGGATTCATGGCGCTGACACTGACACCATCCAACCCTATACTGCATACAGCAAGGCTCTATTCAATCTTCAAGGACTATAAGCCCGGCGTGACATACGATAACATCCCGCTCTTTTATGAGGAATGGGATGACGAGTCATCAGAGCTCCTGCTGGCATGTGACGATGAAATACAGGAGATATGCAGGGCGCTTCCGGATTTCGGGCTCGAATATGTGATCCCTGAGCGTGAATTCTATAAAGCAGATACACCGGAGGAGATGACAAAGGCTATCTGCACTGAAGAATCACTTCTCGGCCTGACTACACCTTCTGTTAAAGCGGAGCCTGTTGCAGCCAGAAGCAGAGGCCTCGACGGATTCAGGTCACGGAGACGCCAGCGGAGGGCCGCCCTTGAAATTCATGCTGACAAACGAAGCAGATGGAGGGCAATAGCACAGAGACGGCACGAGGAATACCTCAGCCGCACGACAGGACGGGATGCCTTTATTCCTGACCTGCACTCAAGATATTTCACTGCTGACTTCCCGTACGGGCTGACAGTGATAAAACAGATAGGAGATATAGTCGGGGTCAGCATGCCTAACATAGACATACTTCTCGAATGGTACGACAGCATAGCTATCATCAATGATAAGCTGATGCTCTCGGATTACGGCATCACGGACATGGAAAGCCTCCGGGCGTTTTACCTGCAATGAGCATTTTAAGCAGAAGAAATCAGTAACAGACTACCGGAAAGGGATCGCTGAAGCGGTCCCTTTTTCAGTGAATGGCAATCCTGATATATAGAAATATGATAAAATCATTTTCAGGAAATAATACCAATATCATATATACAGGAGCGGTTAAAATGGCTAACGGAAAATGGGATCAGAATAAAGTGCATCAGATGGTGCTCGGTCAGAGAGATTTCTTTCAGACCGGAAAGACTCTGGATGTGAGCTGGAGGATAGAGCAGCTCAAGGCACTCAGAGGTGCAGTAAAGTCGCACGAAGCGCAGATACTGAGAGCGCTGAATGAGGACCTCGGCAGACACCCGGTCGAGGGCTACTTCTGTGATGTCGGAACTGTCATCCTTGAGATCAATGAGATGATCAGCGGCCTCAGAAGATGGGCGCGTCCGGAACTCCACTACAGCGGACCGCTGTGCTTCCCGAGCGTGAAGACCAAGGTGTACAAGATGCCGTATGGAGTGGCTCTCATAATCAGCCCGTTCAACTTCCCGTTCACGCTTTCACTCGGAGTGCTGGCTGCAAGCATCGCAGGCGGAAATACCGCTGTGATAAAGGCAAGCTCCAAGTCAGTAAGATGCACCAGAGTGTTGAAGGAACTCATTAAGGACACATTCCCTGAAAACTACATAACCGTAGTTGACGGCGGACACGATGTAGCCGACATGTGCCTTGAAGAGAGATTCGACAAGATCTTCTACACAGGGTCGCCGAAAGTGGCAAAGCATGTGATGGAGAGAGCGTCTGTCAACCTCACGCCTGTAGCTCTCGAGCTTGGCGGTGAGACCGGCAACTGGTGCATCATCAGAAAGGATGCCGACCTTAAGGATGCAGCGC
>CAMIWY010000323.1 GCA_946402595.1 uncultured Clostridia bacterium | reverse complement strand
GCCCTTGCCTGATCCCTTGGTCGAGAAGCTGAGCATAGCTACCTTAGGATCGATTCCGAATGTCCTTGCGCACTTCTCGATCTCAACAGCAACCTCTGCAAGCTTCTGTGCACCGGTGAATGTGACATTGCCTTCTTTGTCAACGCTGTCAGTATAATCGAGGTTTACAGCGCAGTCACCCATTGCGATAGTACGGAGATTCTCATCGCCGCCTTCTCTGTTGAGAATGAAGCAAGAGCTGACGAGGTGTGCGCCCGGTTTAGTCTTGACGAGCTGAAGCGCAGGACGGATAGTATCAGCTGTGGAGTATGTAGCACCGCCGAGGAGGCAATCTGCCTTACCCATCTTGACCAGCATGGTTCCGAAGTAGTTGCCCTTGAGCAGAGCTGCTCTGCACTCTTCTGCAGTCATCTTGCCCTTGCGGAGCTCTACCATCTTCTCTACCATTTCTTCCATCTCACCATAGTTCTCAGGATCGATGATCTCTGCACCTTCGATGTTGAAGCCCTTCTCTGCAGCTGCAGAGTTAACTGCATCTTCATTTCCTACCAGTACTACTCCCATCAGTCCCTCTGCGAGCAGTCTCGAAGCTGCTTCCTGGATGCGGGCATCTGTACCCTCTGTGAATACGATCTTCTTAGGCTGAGCCTTGACCTTTTCAATCAATTTATCAAACATTTTCAGTCTCCGTCTCTAAATAATAATAGCTGTGATTATAATTTGTGCAGGACTTGAGTCCAACACTTGAATTATAAATCACAGCCTTGTTTATTTCAACACAATCCCTAATCAATCCACGCCATCAGAATCCGGCGTACGTAAAATCCTGGATAACGAAGATCGACCCGATCAGGTAAAACAGGTATATAGCCGCCATCAAGCCAAAGCAGGTCATCATGTACTTCACGGATATCACGCTGTTGACGCGGTCGTACAGCGTCTTCGGAGTTCCTTCTTCACCTGTCTCAGCAGCTTCTCCGGCGTTTTCTGTATTCTGCATTTCTTTGATCTTTTCGTCTGCCATATTGCTTATTACTCCTTTTCACAGAATTCGAGCACTTCCTTATCGACCTTGAGCCAGCCTACATGCCACGGATGAGAGCTGTCATTAGTCAGGTAAGGGACATATGCATACTCCATGAGATTGACGGCCTCAACTCCGTATTCTTCGGACATCTTGATAACCCTGTCTGCCATGGCGTCTCTTCTGCTCTTGTCGCATCCTACATAGTCGAACCATCTTCCGTTGACAGGCAGTATGATTACTTTGGTCTTCAATCCGGTCGACCTGCACACTTCAAGAAATGCTCTCAGATCATCCATCTCCGGAGATTTCTTCCGGATCGAGCCTGTATGCTCGCCCTTGAGTCCTTTATATTTCTTGATGTAGTCACGTTCCCAGGTGGAATCCTTCATGAGAAAAGGATTGGTCGAGATCGGCTCGCTCTCTTCAACAGCTTCCTTTTCCATTTTTATGAGATCCTGAACATCATATTGCCCGGTCTGAGGCAGCAGCGGATCGAATTTATCTTTATTCGCTATGCGAAGAAGAAGCGAAGTCGACATCCTGTCCCGATCCTCCGCCAGGATCCTCTCGATCTGGAACAGGAAGCGCGTGAGCGGTCCCGCATTCTCATCAGCCAGAGCACGGTTTATCAGAGAGACTTTGCCATGCCACTTTTTCTTATTCTCGAGAAGATCATTAGTCCGGGATATCACATACTCCCTTCCCTCTGCAGAAACATCAGGGTTCTCAAGGAAATGTATGTACTGGGTCTCTGAGAATCGAAGCGCGTAATCGCCGCTGCTCACACCCTTCTTATTGAACCAGGTAGGTGAAAGGAAGAGAATGACCTTGCCGCTTTTCAGCTTTGGAGCGACAGCTCCTGCAACAACAGCATGGAACAACGATTGATTGAGCGGTCCTCCGACCTCCATAAAATCAAAATCCTCATCCGCAAAAAGATTTACAGGATGATACCTCGTAGTTCTGCCGTACTTGAATTCAGACGAGCCAAGCAGCAGAACTGTGTTCTCCCCGAGATTATCTGTTATTCCATTGTATGACAGATCCTTATCCGCGCTGTACCACGGGCCAAAGCTTCCGTCATCCGTCTGCAGATCAAGGTGCCCGGCCGCGATGTGAACCACTCCCGCAAATAACACAAGCAGAAGAAAAGCAGCCGCCAGAGATCTGAGGTTCTTATATTCCGGCTTCATACACTATTTCGATTCTTCCAGTCTTCGGCCTATAACATCAACGATCTTAGCAGGTGTTGACATCTCCTCTCTTGTGAATTCAGAAGGAGACATCTTAAGTCCGAATTCCTTCTCTATTTCAATCAGAAGTGTGATATAGTCGAGCGAATCGATCAGGCCTTCCTCAATAAGGTCGATATCCTGATCCTCCTTGACGATCTCATCCCCGCACAGTTCTTCAATAATATCAAGTATTTTTTCTCTCATATCCGTCTCCATTTCCTTCGTTTATTTTAATATCAAAAGTATTCCTCTTGTGAGCCTTCCCGAGAACAGGAAGAATCCGACCCGAACAAGATGCAGTGTTATGAACCAGCTGAT
>CAMIWY010000322.1 GCA_946402595.1 uncultured Clostridia bacterium | reverse complement strand
ATTCGTAAAAAAGGATAAGATGAAAAAGCACTTGCCGCATCTATGGGCGGCAAGTGCTTTTTTTGGATCATATTCGAGACTGTGAGAAAAAGTCTGTAAATATGTAACATGTAAGCCTCCTATGGTAGTATCAAGTTGATGTACCATAGGAGGTTTTGTTATGGCACGCAAGAAAAAAGATGTTTACCATGTAGGGCCTTTGACCGAGGGAAAGAAAAACATCATAGCAGCATTGATGGACGAGTATGAGATCGAAACTGCTGACGACATCCAGGAAGCTCTTAAGGATCTTCTCGGCGGGACGATCAAGTCTATGATGGAAGCTGAGATGACAGATCATCTTGGCTATGAAAAATCTGAACGTTCAGATTCAGATAACTATCGCAATGGAACCAAGCCTAAGACTGTTCGCAGCAAATATGGCGAATTCGAGGTAGATGTTCCAAAAGACCGAAATGGTACATTCGAGCCTCAGGTAGTAAAAAACCACCAGAAGGATATTTCCGGCATAGATGACAAGATCATCAGTATGTATGCAAGAGGTCTCACAACAAGACAGATCTCAGAGCAGATCGAGGAAATATATGGTTTTGAGTGCAGTGAGAGTTTCATCTCAGATGTAACAGATAAGATCCTCAAGGACATTGAAGAATGGCAGCATAGACCGCTGGATAGTGTATACCCGATCGTTTTCATCGATGCATGTCATTTTTCAGTGAGAGACAATGGCCTTGTCCGCAAGCTTGCAGCCTATGTGATGCTTGCGATAGATTGTGAAGGTAACAAAGACATCATAAGCCTCAGCATAGGAGAGAATGAGAGCGCCAAATACTGGTTGGGCGTTCTCAACGAGCTCAAAAATCGAGGAGTCAGAGACATTATGATCGTATGTGCAGATGGCCTTTCCGGGATCAAGGAGGCCATTGCCTCAGCATTTCCGAAAACCGAATACCAGAGATGTATCGTCCATATGGTTCGCAACACTCTCAAGCACGTCTATTACAAGGATATGAAAGCCTTTGCTGCAGACCTGAAGACCATCTATCTTGCTGACTCTGAAAAGACAGGAAGAGCAGCGCTGGACAAGGTCAACGAAGTATGGGCCGAGAAATACCCTTACGCGATGAAGCGCTGGTATGACAACTGGGATGCTGTGTGCCCGATCTTTAAGTTCTCTATGCAGACCAGGAAGCTCATCTATACGACAAATGCCATAGAAAGTGTTAACAGCGCCTACAAGAAACTGAATCGTCAGAGAAGCGTGTTCCCTAATCCTACAGCTCTTCTCAAATCTCTGTATCTTTCAACTATGGAGGTAACAAAAAAATGGACCCAGTCGATTCGGAACTGGGGTAGTGTATACAGCGAGTTTTGCATAATGTATGAAGGCAGAATGCCGGATTAGCCGCTCGCGCTCCTGGGCGCTTGCGGGGACTGCCAAGCCGATCGACGCACGCTCTATAGCTGGCGTCAGGGCTTAGTAGTGCCTGCCGCCAGCGCGGGTCGCTCGGGGCAGTCCGCGAAATTATTGTTGACATTCAAAATACTATAAATTACAGTGTTGAAAACAGGGTGACCGACTTTACAGCCAGTCACCCTGCGTAAGTTAGCTACCATAGTGAGCTATTTACAGACTTTATTTCACACACTCTGGCCTGGAGATGTGATTCTGATTCCCGGCAAAGGAACACTTCATGTGTTTCCGGGCAGCCGCCCTATGCAAAGTATTTGTCTATCACGTCGTCAATAGCTTTCATCTGCTTATGTTTCGGTCTGCGGATGAGTTTGCCTCTCGCGATTACCATAGAAACATTTCTGAGTGCGTTCAGATCGTTCAGCGGATTCTCTCTGACAACTATCATATCAGCACTTTTACCGGCCTCTATAGTGCCGGTTTTTTTATCGATGCCGGCGATGGCCGCATTGCCTGCAGTAGCTCTGTGAAGAGTCTCCTGCGCTGACCTTCCTATGTATTTGCTGAAGAAGTACAGCTCTCTCCAGAAGTTGTAATGCGTTACGAACGGGCAGCTTACATCGCTTCCGAGACCTACAGGAATATCATTCTCAATGCAGGTCCTTGCGCACTCTATTATCCCTTCAAGTACTACGGTGCCGTTTTTCTTCGCAATCTCTGTAGCGTGACTCTCTTCAAGAGTGAACATCGCGTATGGTATCGCAGGCGATAAAGTGCAGATGTCTGCCGCCTTTCGCTCTTTGAAGAGTCTTATCGTCTCATCTGTAAGCTTTGCCCCATGCTCGACCGTGTCAACACCATTCTCAAGCGCCGCCCTGACACCCTCTGAGCTCTCCACATGCGCCGCAACAGCATATCCGAGCCTGTGCGCCTCCTCGCATGCTGCTCTTACGATCTCAGGTGACATCTTGAGCGCACCCGGCATGCCCTCCTCGTCTGAGTCCATCACGCCGCCGGTGATCATAAGCTTGATAAGGTCAGGCTTAGTATCGGAAATCTGACGGACGAGAGTCCTTGCTTCTTCAGGTGAGCTTACGGCAGTTGCGATCGATCCGGCAAAATGTCCTCCCGGGACTGAAACACCCGTGTTCGACGCGATGATGCGCG
>CAMIWY010000321.1 GCA_946402595.1 uncultured Clostridia bacterium | reverse complement strand
AGGCCGCCCGGTCGTGACAGACCTGGTGCCTGACAGTGTCAGGGTCTTCCCTGTAGGCCGTCTCGACTACAACACAACGGGGCTCCTCATCCTTACCAATGACGGGGACCTTTCCAACAAACTGATGCATCCTTCGCACGGCTTTGACAAGAAATACCTCGTCAGAGCCAACGGCATCGTGACGCTCGCTGAGGCAAAACGCCTTGAAGAGGGCGTGGACATCGGAGGATTCGTAACATCGCCGGCGGAAGTCCATCTCATAAAGCATGACCGCAATTCAACGATTGCTGAGATAACTATCCATGAAGGAAAGAACCGCCAGGTCCGCCGCATGTTCAAGGCGATAGGGCACCCGGTGCTTGAGCTTAGCAGGATCGGACTCGGCAATCTCACGATAGGAAAACTTGCTCAGGGACAGTGCCGCAAGCTGAGCCCTGCGGAAGTGGAATACCTCAAGAGAGTATAAGCAATAACAGTAACAACGGAGAGCGTGCAATGGGACTCAGTCTTGTCGAAGGAAGACTTTCAGACAGATACAATCATTTTGCAGAATATGAATTCGAATCCTGTCAGGCCACAGATACGAGGCTGATGGGCGTTGTTGCCATGAAGATAGCCTGGCGCGGCAGAGACAAGGCGCGCGCAAGATATTTTCAGGTCATCCATCTTGATTACTCGGAGTATGGCATAGATGAATACCTCGAGTTTGAATGCATCCCGGGAACGGATACATACAAGGACAACAAGGAGGACATGAATTACTACTGGCAGCACTTCACGGGAGTGATGGGCGGCAAAGTCGTCAGCATTCCTGCGGAGACCATGATGAAGCTCATAGAGATGGCGCTGCCGCTTGCTTCTGAGGGCATCGACCGTGAGTATGACGATGACGAGAACAGGGAGTTCAGGGCATATGCCGTCATGAGGCTCGGACTCATGAAGAAAGAACTTGAGAGGCATGGATACAGTGCTGACGGCTGCGGTACGGAGGCTGCCATGAGGGCGGTCACACCGCAGAAGCTGGCTACCTGTGAGACGATCAATTACTTCATCATGAGACTGGTTGACAGGGACTTCGATGCGGCTGCTATGCTGTCATATATAGACCGCAGCGAACTCGAGAAGAGCGAACTTGCCGAAGCGGGGATACAGACGCTTGTAAGAAGCAGGATAAAGAAGAGTGATCAGGAGAAGGACATACCGGCAGACGGAAAGTCCTTCCCGTACAGGTGCAGGATCACTACTCTCGGAAGAGACGGATACTATCATGCAACATTCGTCATATATCTGAGCAAAGACTACAGGTCGAAGGATCCTTTCGTCACACAGCTGGACATAGGATCAGTGGTCAGACTGTCTGAGTATGAATCAGCGATACAGGTGGCGAGGAGAGAATACATCACGGTGTTTGAGTGTCCGGACAATATCCTCAACGGATTCGACGGCAGGAACATCGCACCGCTTATCTCGGCTGATCAGTCAATAGTGCCTAACGGCTGGCTGTACACCATTTACAATAAGGACAACTCGCATGTAAATAAGAGTGACTACAGGCTCGGGGATGATGTGTACGGATATGCACTTCTGTCCATAGGAGGGGAGTTCGTACTCATGAGTAATGAGATGACAAGGATAAGCATGCTGGATAATGCTACAGCCATGTCATTCTATGCTCCGTACCTGAAGCTCAGTGGCAGATTCATGATCGAAACACCGATTTTCCACACCCTCTGTCATACGCACGGGGCATACTTTGCGGACCTCATTGAGCAGACACCTGATAACTGATGATTTTGTCAGATCGCTCAGGAAATGGCTCCGGATATATTCAAAAAAACAAGATGCTTAACATAAAAAAATTATCAGGAAGGTTTTGTTCGTTTTTTTGAAGAGGATTTTTCAACACGACTCAAAGTGCTGAAAATCGCTAAGGTGCGGAGCTTTTCCACATGGTTTGTAAAAATCGTATACATTTTTATCCACTTATCCATGTGGAAAACTTCAGTCTCTGAAACGTTGAAATTTCAACGTTGAAAGGATTTTTGTCCATATGTCAACAGGATTTATCCACAATTTTTAAGAAGATGAAAAGACGGATTTTGTTCGATTTTGTGAAACGTTTTTAAAAATCCGTGAAACACGCAGAAAGAAGGCATTTTGAGACAATGAGCAGAATTTACAGAACAGATCAGTACGCTGTTACATGTGTTACAAAAGTAACGGAAGTACAAGAAAAGAACGGACTGGACATCATTTCCTGTGAGGATTCAGTCTTCTATCCGGAAGGCGGCGGACAGCCGAGTGACACCGGAACGGCAGCTCTGGGAGACAGGCTGTTTGAGGTCACATCCGCTCATGACGAGAGCCTCGAAGGACCTGTGTGGCACTATACGGACGCCCCGGCAGGAACCTTCCGTGAAGGTGATGAAGTGACTCTGACCATAGACTGGGATGCCAGATTCATAAACATGCAGCGTCACCTCGGCGAGCATATGCTGAGCGGAGCATTCCATACTCTCTTCGGCGGCGTGAACAAGGGATTCCATATGGGCGAGGATTATATCACCATCGATATAGACCTTG
>CAMIWY010000320.1 GCA_946402595.1 uncultured Clostridia bacterium | reverse complement strand
CGACTTCATCTCAGGTGAGAGGTATGTATCCAGGCCCTTGATCTTGTTGAAGCTGAATACCGGCACCTTGACGTAGTATCTCTTCTTCTCTTCAGGATATATATCGAAGATGCCCTGCTCCTTGAGAGTCTTTCCGAGGATGACCTCTGTAGCGATATCTGCAAGGCTGTATCCTGTTGCCTTGGACAGGAAAGGTACTGTTCTCGATGATCTAGGGTTGACCTCGATGATGAATACGTTCTCATCATCATCAACGATGAACTGGATGTTATAAAGTCCGACGATGCCTATTCCGAGCCCGAGCTTCTTTGCGTACTGCAGGATAATTCCCTTGACCTTGTTGCTGATTGAGAATGTAGGATATACGGATATAGAGTCGCCTGAATGGACTCCCGTCCTCTCAACGAGCTCCATGATACCAGGTACGAATACATTGTATCCGTCGCAGATGGCGTCTACTTCGACTTCCTTGCCCTGGATGTACTTGTCTACAAGTACAGGCTTGTCCTCGTCGATCTCTACAGCGGTCTTGAGGTAATGCCTGAGCTGCTCCTCATCGCCTACGATCTGCATCGCACGTCCGCCGAGTACGAAAGAAGGTCTTACGAGCACCGGATAGCCGATCTCAGCTGCTGCCCTTACACCGTCCTCGATTCTGGTGACTGCACGCCCCGGTGGCTGCGGGATGCCAAGCTCTTCGAGCACTTTCTCGAATCTGTCTCTGTTCTCAGCTCTGTCGATCGCTTCGCAGTCGGTTCCGATGAGCTTTACACCTCTGTCTCTCAGAGGCTCTGCGAGGTTGATGGCTGTCTGGCCGCCGAGTGTAGCGATAACGCCCTCAGGCTGCTCGAAATCGATGATAGCCATTACATCCTCGACTGTCAAAGGCTCAAAGTACAGCTTGTCAGCTGTAGTGTAGTCTGTCGAAACTGTCTCAGGGTTGTTGTTTATGATGATTGCCTCGTAGCCGGCGCGCTTGATGGTCTGTACTGCGTGTACTGTCGAGTAGTCGAACTCTACACCCTGACCGATCCTGATAGGGCCTGCTCCGAGAACGATGATCTTCTTCTTGTCGGTAAGTCTCGACTCGTTCTCACCTGTGTATGAAGAGTAGAGATATGCGATGTACTTTCCTGTGTGAAGAGTATCTACCATCCTGAAGATAGGAACGATGCCGTTCTGTTTCCTCTTGCTGTATATCTCAGTCTCAGTGAGATTCCAGATGCTGGCGATCTCCTTGTCCGAGAAACCGAGGACCTTGGCAGCCTTGAGTGTCTTCACGTCGTTGACTCTGTCCTTGAGAGTCTTCTCCATGTCGACGATCTCCTTGAATGCCTGAAGGAAGATATCCGTGATCATTGTTACCTTATGGATCTCCTCTATGCTGATGCCTCTTCTCAGAAGCTCAGCGATAGCATACATATTGTCATCTCTGAACTCGGAGATGTACTCCATGAGCTTGTTGCGGCTCATGCTGTCGAATTTTGCAAGGTGGAGATGGCACACACCGGTCTCGAGCGATCTGATGGACTTGAGGAAGCTCTCTGTCAGAGTAGCGCCTATGCCCATGACCTCGCCGGTAGCCTTCATCTGTGTTCCGAGCTTGTTGGAAGCGTCCGCGAACTTGTCGAACGGGAATCTCGGGAATTTTGCAACTATATAGTCGAGGCTAGGCTCTGTGCTGCCCTTGCCGCCTGCAACCTCGATCTCGTCGAGCGTCATGCCGACAGCGATCTTGGCTGTTACTCTTGCGATAGGATAGCCGGAAGCCTTGGAAGCGAGTGCAGAGGATCTCGAAACTCTAGGGTTTACCTCGATGAGATAGTACTCGCTTGTCTCAGGATGCAGAGCGAACTGGACGTTGCAGCCGCCCTCGATCCTGAGCTCTCTGATGATCTTGATCGCTGAGTCGTTCAGCATCTTGAGGTCGTGATCATTGAGGGAAAGTATAGGTGCAACTACGATGGAGTCGCCTGTATGTACTCCGACAGGGTCGACATTCTCCATTCCGCAGATGGTGATCGCCTTGTCTGTTCCGTCGCGCATTACCTCGAACTCGATCTCTTTGTATCCCTTGACCGACTTCTCTACGAGCACCTGGTGTACAGGTGAGAGGTTGAATGCATTGATGGCGATATCTTCAAGTTCCTTCTCATCGTTGGCAAAACCGCCGCCCGTTCCGCCGAGTGTGAACGCAGGTCTCAGAACTACCGGATAGCCGATGTCTTCAGCGGCTTTCTTAGCCTCTTCGATGCTGTATGTGATCTCGCTCGGTATGACCGGCTCACCGATGGACTGGCACATCTCCTTGAAGAGCTCTCTGTCCTCAGCTCTCTCGATGGATTCACTCGGTGTTCCGAGCAGTTTGACACGGCACTCATCGAGTACGCCCTTCTTCTGAAGCTGCATTGCCAGGTTGAGTCCTGTCTGGCCTCCGATTCCCGGAACGATGGCGTCAGGTCTTTCGTATCTCAGGATCTTGGCGATGTATTCCAGCGTCAGAGGCTCCATGTACACCTTGTCTGCAATAGTAGTATCAGTCATGATCGTTGCCGGGTTGGAATTGCACAGGATGACTTCATACCC
>CAMIWY010000319.1 GCA_946402595.1 uncultured Clostridia bacterium | reverse complement strand
ATCTGCGGGGGCGAAGAGCTGCTGGACAGACCTGCCGAATTCAATATCTGGCGGGCAGCTGTGGATAACGACATGTTCATCGCAGACAAGCTACGGAAGGAGAGGCTGGATCATACCAGGGCAAGGGCCTATGAGGTGACCCATAAGTCTGAGCCGGGCTGTATGGAGATATATGTCAGGCAGTCACTTGGAGCGATGTCTGTGCAGCCTGTTCTAAGGATGGACACGGTATGGAAGGTGCATGCATCAGGGGCGATGACTTTAGAGGTCAGGGCAGAGAAGGATCCGGAAATATATACGCTTCCGAGGCTCGGCATACGGTTATTCCTCAGAAAGTGGCTCAAACATGTGTCTTACTACGGCATGGGCCCGATGGAATCATATATAGATAAACACAGGGCTGCGCGGCACGGCTCATTCGCGGCTAACCTGAGCGAGCTGCATGAGCCGTACATCCGGCCACAGGAAAACGGATCACACTATGACTGCGACTTTGTCTCTCTGAGGGGCAAGGGCATGTGCCTCACAGTAATATCCGCTGACGACAATACATTCTCGTTCAATGCATCCCGGTACACGCAGGAAGAGCTGGAGGCTAAGAAGCATGACTGCGAGCTTGAAGCCTCCGGAAGCACGGTTCTCTGCATTGACCACAGGATGGCAGGCATGGGATCGGCAAGCTGCGGACCTGACCTTCAGAAACAGTACAGCATCAGCGAAGACGAATATACTTTTGTATTTACGATATTTCCAGAGAAGTTTGCAGGACATGCAGAGAAATAGGAGGCTCAGATGGAAGATAAGACTTATTTGAAATGGTATAACAAGGTCGGCTACGGCTCCGGAGATATCGCGGGCAACGTTGTGTATGCTCTCCTGTCGGCGTTCGTAATGATATTCCTGACCGATACGGTCGGGATGAACGCGGGAGTCGTGGGTACTCTTATCGCTGTGTCGAAACTGTTCGACGGTGTCAGTGATGTATTCTTCGGGTCACTGATTGACAAGACCCATACTAAGATGGGCAAAGCGAGACCGTGGATGCTGTACGGGTATTTCGGCTGCGCGGTATGCCTAGTCGCTATTTTCTGTATACCGGCTAACATCAGTCCGGTGTCGCAGTATGCGTGGTTTTTCATCGCTTATACACTTCTGAATGCGGGCTTCTACACAGCTAATAATATAGCTTATTCAGCTCTGACAGCACTTATCACCAAGAACAACCACGAGCGTGTGCAGATGGGTTCGATCAGATTCATGTTTGCTTTCGGAACAAGTATGCTGATCCAGACGATTACTGTAGGTCTTGTAGCACATTTCGGCGGCGGCGCGGCTGCATGGAGAACGGTAGCGATCATCTACGCTATAGTCGGAGTCATTACAAACACGATCTCAGTAATGTCTGTCAGGGAGCTTTCTCCGGAAGAACTGGCAGAGGGTGAGACGGTCCATGGAGAGGCGGCTGAGGATCATTCAGATGAGAAGTACAGCCTGATCGATGCTTTCAAGCTGCTCATCAGGAACAAATACTACCTCATGATATGCGCTTCGTATATTCTCATGCAGATCTACACTGCGACACTGAACATGGGTATTTACTACATGACATACGTTCTCAGGAACGCGAATCTGCTGGGCGTGTTCTCGTGGGCTATCAATATACCGATGATTATCGGACTTCTGTTCACGCCGACGCTTGTAAGGAAATTCAACGGCATGTACAGGCTGAATCTGTACGGCTACACGATAGGCACACTCGGAAGGCTCGGCGTTGTGGCGGCAGGGTACCTCGGAAGCATCCCTCTGATGCTTGCATGCACTGCTCTGGCTGCATTTGGTATGAGCCCGCTGCAGGGTGACATGAACGCACTCATAGCGACATGCTCAGAGTACACATATCTCACACACGGAAAGCGCGTTGACGGCACCATGTACTCATGCACATCGCTCGGCACCAAGCTCGGCGGAGGCATCGGAACAGCACTTGCCGGCTGGCTTCTGAGTTTCAGCGGCTACATTGGCGGTGCAGCAGAGCAGACAGCATCCTGCATCAACATGCTTCACGTGATGTACCTGTGGCTTCCGATGATATTCAACCTCCTGATCACACTGATCCTCACAAGACTTAATGTAGAGAAAGCAGTCAGCGATCTTAAGGAAGTATAATTCCGAACAAAAAGACAGGGATCGGTTCTGTATCTCATCTGAGATTCAGGACCGACCCCTGTCTTACTCTATTTATAGCTTATGCAGCTTTGAATAGTCGCTGCCGTTTGGTTCAACCCCTTCACCTACTTCAGTTACCAGAACTCTTATGGAATCAACATCAGCCATCAGCATAGATATAAGCCCCCTCGCTTCATTTTTATTCATCACTCTGTCTCCTTCTTCTTATCGTTTTTCTTAGTTTCAGGTGCAATGCTAAAGGCAGGGACACCATAACCTGCAATCTGAGATAATCCTCTCACATATGACTGACGTTTACATGCATTACTGCTGTTTCCCTCTATAGTTGTAACAGTTTTCCCATCACATGATTCCACAATTCCAGTATGATCCATTACTCCATCATGCTCAAAATCAAAGAAAATTATAT
>CAMIWY010000318.1 GCA_946402595.1 uncultured Clostridia bacterium | reverse complement strand
TCAGTAGGGATCTTGACTCCCATGAATCCGTACTTTGCCATCTTGTTGTGGATATCCCAGTTGAAAGCACCGGTGGTATCCAGTTCTTCCTGCAGCTCTTTGGTGAACTCAGCCTCAGCGAACTGACGGAAGAGCTTCTGCTGCATGGCATGTTTCTTGTCAAGAATCATATTTTCCTCCTAGTGTTCTTATGAGTGCGACTTATCAGCCGCGAATTAACATTATTTATTCAGGGATCTCATGGCTGCTCTTGCCATCTGTCAGGATCTCGCGGATCGAATCAACGCCGCACTTTGCCATCGAAGCAGCGGCCTCCTCAGTGAAGAATGCCATATGCGGTGTGTGCACGAAGTTCACGAATGAACGAAGATACTTCAGCTTGAACCAAGGCATACCTTCTGTCCTAACTATATCCTCATTGTGAGGAACGTGGATGATGCCTGTCTCGCCAGGGAAAGCGTCCATGAAGAGCGCGCCGATCTTCTCGGTTTCCATGCCTTCGATCAGAGCGTCAACATCGCAGAGCTCGCCTCTTGCGTTATCAATCAGGACTACGCCTTTCTTCATCTTCTTGATAGCCTCTTTGTTGATCATGCCTGTTGTTGAAGGCAGAAGCGGCGTGTGGATGGTGATGACATCCGACTCTGCATAGATCGTATCGAGATCAACATACTCTGCATACTCTCTTACTGCGTCATTCTGATACACGTCATATGCGAGGATCCTGCATCCAAAGCTCGAAAGCAGCTTGCACACTGTAAATCCGATCTTGCCTGTTCCCAAGACGCCGACAGTCAGTGAGCGAAGCTCTCTTCCCATCTTGCCCTTGAGCGTGAAGTCGTTATCGTCTGTATTGTAAATGGCTTTTTTGAACTTTCTGATTGCGACCAGGATCGCCATTACTGTATATTCAGCAACTCCGTTAGGTGCGTATGATCCGTTGCAGAGTCTGAATCCGAGTCTGCGTGCGTAGTCGACGTTCATGTGGTTGTAACCTACACATCTTGAAGCAAGGACCTTAACGCCGTAGCCTCTGAGTGTGTCGAGTACTTCATTGCTGTAATCAGACTGTCCGAGTGTGGTAACACCCTGACATCCTTCAGCCATTCCCATAGTAGTGGCGTCGAGGTTTGCAGGTGTGCTTACCAGATCGATGCCGTAATCCTTACAAAGTCCTTCAATGATAGGTTTTTCATCAGGTCTTACTTCATAAGCAGCGATTTTCATTTTGATTATCCTCCGAAAAATCTTAATTCCCCCGCTATTAGGTGAACCAGTCCCTTTTTTATGTTTTATCTTGAAAATTAGTCTCTGAGGGCCGGATCCATGGATACTGCGGCACCGTCCTCGATCATTTTGCTGATCTCTTCATCGGTGTATCCGTACTGTGCCAGGATCTCTTCTGTATGCTCTGCAAGATATGGTCCTCTGTTGTATTCAGGCAGACCGTTTTCCTTGAACATTACAGGAGGTCTTACGAGAGTACGCTTGTTTCCGTTGGAGTACTGCATCTCGTAGAAGATATCCGATGCCCATGCCTGCTTGTCGACGAGCAGCGTATCCCAGTTCTGAGCGACAGCGTAAGGGATATCTGCTTCATCAAGAACCTTGCACCACTCATCACAGTTTCTTGTAAGGAACAGCTCATTCATCCATGCCGAGAACTCTTTTCTGTTAGGAACGAGGTTCTTCTGCGGATAGTATCTCGGATCTTCAGCCAGTTCAGGGTGTCCTACAGCGTTCATGAAGATCGGATAATGTCTGTCATACTGAGGCATAGCGATCTGCAGCCACTGATCATCCTTAGTCTGGTAAACCATTGTCAGAGGGTTGCCGTTCTCCCATCTTTCCATAGGGAATCTGCAGCTGTCTGAACCATACTGGCTTGCCTGCAGCATCAGGGAAACGTCCCATACAGCACTGTGGAAGAGGGATACTACTACCTGGTCTCCTTCGCCTGTCATCTTGGCCTTGTAGAGTGCAGCGAGTACTCCTGCTGCGAGGTTCATGGCTACCTGATGGTCGCCGAATCCCTGAACGGTCAGCATAGGTGTGCTTGTCTTGTCTCTCAGAGGTCCGAGGATGCCGCCTCTTGCATAGAAAGCAGTAAAGTCGAATCCCGGAAGATCCTTGTCAGGACCCTTCTCGCCGTATCCTGAGATATATCCCATAACCAGAGCAGGATACTTTGCGTGAAGTGTATCCCAGTCGAGACCTGCTCTCTTAAGAGGTCCCTGTCTCCAGTTGCAGATGAATACGTCAGCGTTTGCGATCAGCTTCTCAAGAGCAGCTCTGCCCTCTTCAGTCTTGGTGTTGAGAGCGATACATCTCTTGCCTGCGTTCTCAAGATCATATGAAGTGTTCTCTTTCTGATCCAGAGGGCGTCCTTCGTTTACTGCAGTGTATCTAAGAGGGTCTCCCTTAGGAGCCTCGACCTTGATGACATCAGCACCGAGGTCAGCGAGGAATCTTGCAGTACAAGGAGCTGCGATGAAGGTTGCAAGTTCAACGACCTTGACACCTTCAAGAGGTCTGCTTACATTACTCATAGTTTTCTCCTTTACATAGTCAGCATGTCGCGGAATGTCTCGAGGTTGGT
>CAMIWY010000317.1 GCA_946402595.1 uncultured Clostridia bacterium | reverse complement strand
TACAGAATAAATGTAACAAATGCAGAAATCACGGATCCGCTTATGCTTCACCGCCGAAATGTCAAATGTGAAGACAGCGAATATCTGACTGTGATGCCTGAAATATTCGGGATGCAGATGTCATTCGCAAGTGACGCCGCAATGCTGGAGGCAGACAGGTCGACGGACAGCAGGAGGGGAAATGACCCGGGTGAAGTCCGTGCTATCAGAGAATATGTAGCGGGTGACCCTGTCAGAAACATCCACTGGAAGCTTTCTGAGAAAACAGACAAAATGCTCGTCAAGGAGCTCGGCAATCCTTTGACCGATCAGTTCCTTGTAATACTTGATACCTGCCATGAGATATGCAGAGACCCGGCAGCGCTGGATGCAGCTGCATCAGTATTTGCATCCCTGGCAGACACTCTGCTGAAAACTGCGTCAGGACTGTCCATCGGATGGACTGATCCGGAAACAGGAAGAGCGGTCATCAGAAAGATAACAGATGCTCACGGCCTCGAAGCTGCTGCTGACGAGTATCTCGCTATGCCGGCAGCAATGCACAGTGCATTCAGCAGGATCGAAAGGGATATAGCTGAAAGCAGATACGCGCATATAGTGTTCATCGGATCAAGGATCCCGGATGGAATAGAAGCAATCGCCAACGGCTGTCAGGTAACAGTTCTCCTGCATGGAGAAAGCGGATCAGTAACAGAAAACAATGTTACTACGGTCGGCTTCGGAACCGGAACGTATAAAACAGATCTCGCAGGAATAGAGATCTGATGATATAAGATAAGTGAAGATAAAACTACCTAATCTAAAAAAGAATAATAAGGAAGATGAAGCCTTTGACGGTGTAGTATTCGACCTTACGGGTGAAACAGCCGGTAAGATGAATGCGTCCGGCTCGGAAAATATGAAGCCGGAATCAGCCGCATTCGGATTGATGGAGAGCGGAGAAGACGCATTTGAAGTCAGTGTGCGCAATTCGGACCCGATCCTGAAAAGGCTCGGTGAGGAAAAGGCCGGAATGCTGCTGCTTCAGGACCTTCCGGTCAATTTAGCGACAGCAGCAGCCGTCGTGACAGCTTTTAGCCTGATTCTCACTTCGGCGTACGTACCTGAAATGGTCGGGTTTGTCTTTCCGGCGCTGATAGTGGTTATGCTGCTTTCCTCTCTTGAGGCGCTGGGAAAGGGCAGGATCCGCCTGTATACAGCTGCCGCCATTGCTGCTGCCCTGATTGTGGTGCTTATTATATTCCGCAAGTATATCGGCAACGGATGGGCTCTCATCATGAACCAGTTCTATGATACAGCAGAGATGTCGCAGGCATACCTGTATCACAGATTTCACATAGGAGAAACAGGCGATGCACATCCGTACCGGAGCATGCATTTTGCTCTGCTGTGGGGATCTGCACTGGCCGGGCTTGTTGCCGCGCTGCCGCCATATAAGGTCAGAAGAACGGCGGGAACAGCGATACTCATGTTTCTGATGATAGCGCTGGCATATTACGGTGTCATTCCGTCATGGATATGTATCGCCATAATGGCAGTCACTGCAGTGTTCATACTGGCAAAAGGGCATATCCTGTCATCGCTGCCGGTTCTGCTTGTCGTGATGCTTGTCTTCGGAGCGATAATGCTGATTAATCCAGGAGAGAATATTGGCATTTCCAGAGCGGATGAGAATTTCAGAGACAGGTTCGCTCTGATGTCTTCATTCCTTCAGAGAAATGAAGAAGAGGTAGATATAGATACGATTGAGGAAGATATGCAGGATGAACAGCAGACTGAGTCTGATGGAGAGGGTTCCGAACTCACGGCTGATCACCGCTGGGTAATAACACTGCTTGTGATCGCGGCAGTGATAGCTGCGATCGGATTTGTGCTGTGGAGGATCAGACAGAGGATCCTCAGGCGTCAGCTAGCCAACAGAGCCGGAATAGACAGTGAAGATCCTGCGACGGCGATCACTGCAATGTTCCCGTATGCTGTGAGATGGCTCCAGCCGGCAGGGATCGATGCTTCCGGAAAGGCATTTGACTCCCTTATACCTGTAATAAAAGCAGACCTGTCAGAACAGTATGCAGACGATTACACAGACATGTATGAGCTGTGGAAGGAAGCCGCTTACAGTGATCATGCGATGACTGAGGAATCACGTCAGGAGATGAAGGAGTTCCTGAATGACACTATCACCATGATCAAGGAAAAGGGTAATATAAGAACTAATTTTGTTAACGCGATCAGATACGCATTATGACGGAGCTGATCAGACAGGAAGAAATGAACAGCAGACACAGGACATTAATTAAAAGAATCATGTTAGTCATAACGATGATGTTCGTTATGCTCGTTTTGTGCGGCTGCAGAACAAGGCTGACCAATAATGATGAGGTCAGCAATGTAATATATGATGAAGAGGGCTACCGCTATGATGAATATCAGATGCGCCGGGACGAACTGGGGCTCTCAACAGCGAAGAAGCCTATCTTTACAGGCTTTGGTACGCCGGAGGATGACAGCGAATACTACGACTACGGTAGTGACTCACAGATGCTCGAAGATTATGAGCCGTCAGAAGAGGATGTCTATCCTGATGATGAAGAGGAATCAACGTCA
>CAMIWY010000316.1 GCA_946402595.1 uncultured Clostridia bacterium | reverse complement strand
TTGAATCGATGATCAGAAACGATGGCTTCATCTCATCCACCGCATCCTCTATGTTCTCCATATTCGTCTCAGACATCACAAAAAGCCTGTCGTCCAGATCCTGGCACACTCTGTCCGCTCTCATCTTGATCTGCTCTTCGGATTCCTCACCTGAAACATATAGGACCGTACCGCCTTTAGCCGCAATGTGCGAAGCAGCCTGGACTATGAGTGTGGATTTTCCAATACCCGGCTCACCTGAGATAAGGACGAGTGATCCCTTAACGAGTCCACCGCCTAATACTCTGTCAAGTTCCCCGATACCAGTCGGTATTCTTTCATAGTCAGCCGATCCGACTTTCTTCAGGATCGAAGGCTTCGCCTTGCGGCCATCCCTTGCGAGTGTGGCTCTGGACCTGCTGTCCTTCTCAGGTTCCAGATCCACTTTCTCCTCTACCATGGAATTCCATGCGCCGCAGATACACTGCCCCATCCACTTCGGACTCTCGTACCCACATTCCTGACACACAAAAACTGTCTTGGTCTTCTTTGCCATTACTGTTTCCTTTTTACCTTATCAACTAAAAAGGCAGACACTATATAAGTGCCTGCCTCCCACACCATTATTGTTTTATCACTTCTCCTCTTCAGCTGCGTGCTGAGCGATGATCTCGTCTGCAAGGTTCTTTGGAACTTCTTCGTATCTTACGAATTCCATTGTGAATGAACCTCTGCCCTGTGTCATAGCACGGAGTCCCAAAGCATAGTCGAAGAGCTCTGCCTGAGGTGCTTCTGCCATCAGCTTCTGCTCACCGTTCTGAGGCTCCATACCGAGGATCTTACCACGACGCTTGTTCATGTCGCCCATTACGTCTCCCATGAAGTCATCCGGTACCAGGATCTCAAGCTTCATGATAGGCTCGAGCAGGCATGGGTTAGCCTCAACGATACCCTTCTTGAAAGCGAGTGAAGCAGCGATCTTGAATGATACTTCGTTAGAGTCTACTGGGTGATATGATCCATCATAGAGGACTGCCTTTACGCCCTGTACCTTACATCCTGCGAGAGGTCCCTTCTCCATGCATTCCTGGAGTCCCTTCTCAACTGCAGGGATGTAGTTCTTTGGTACTGATCCGCCGAAGATCTCTTCCGCGAATTCGAAGTCCTGATCTGATGGGCTGAACCTGATGAATACGTGTCCGAACTGTCCGGCACCACCTGACTGTTTCTTATGTTTACCTTCAACATCGGATGTTCCCTTGATCGTCTCTCTGTAAGCGATCTTCTGAGGAACTGTATTAACTGTTACACCGAATCTATCCTTAAGCTTCGCGAGGATGATACCAAGCTGCTTGTCGCCCTGTCCTCCGAGGAGAGTCTGATGTGTCTCTACATTCCTCTCAACTACGAATGACGGATCTTCTTCACGGAGTCTGTTAAGGCCTGTTCCCATCTTCTCTTCATCATTCTTATCAGCAGCTTCAACTGCAATATAGTATGTGGCTGATGGATACGCTATCGGCGAGAACTTTACAATATTTGCTTTGTCACAGAGTGTGTCACCTGACTGTGTGAACTGGAGCTTTGCTACTGCAACGATATCTCCTGTCTCTGCAGCCGGTGTATCGATCTGCTCTTTACCTTTCAGGAAGAACAGCTTTCCGAGCTTCTCAGGCTTCTCTGAATTTGCGTTGTATACTTCAGTAGCAGCTTCGAGCTTTCCTGTGACGACTTTGATGATCGAGATCTTACCAACGAACGGGTCGATGATAGTCTTGAATACGAATGCTGAAAGAGGTGCAGCCTTATCAGGAGCGATCTCACCATCTTCTGCTTCATATGGAGCATGTGCCATTGGATCAGGAACACAGGCTTCGATAGCATCAAGGATGTCATCTACGCCTTTACCCATCTCGAAGATAGACTGGAGTACAGGAACGATCTCACCACTTGCGATACCGGCAGCGAGCCCCTTCTTGATCTCAGCTTCAGAAAGCTCTCCCTCTTCGAGATATTTATCCATGAGTTCCTCATCTGTGCCGGCGATGTTTTCCATCAGCTCGTCATCAAGGCCTTCAGTAAGAGGAAGTGACAGTGGCGCAATTGCTACTCCGAACTTCTCCTGGAGCTCGCCAAGAGTCTTGTCAAAATCAAATTCGTCCTTGTCTCTCTTATCGATCACAAAGAAACGTGGTGTACCATACTTCTCACAAGCTTTCCAGGCCTGCTCTGTTCCTACCTGGATCCCTGCGCCTGCGTCGACAACGATCATGGCTGCCTCTGCTGCCTTAAGTGCCGCGTGTACTTCGCCTACAAAGTCAAAGTCTCCCGGTGTGTCGATGAAGTTGATCTTCTTACCTTTCCATTCTACTGGGATGATCGATGTATTGATCGAAGATCCTCTCTCTATTTCCATCTTGTCATAGTCAGACACTGTATTGCCGCTCTCTACTTTACCGGCCTTACTGATAGCTCCCGAAGTCAGAAGAGCTGCTTCCGCAAATGATGTTTTACCGCAGCCGCCATGTCCGAGCAGTGCGACGTTTCTGATGTTCTCGCTTGTATAGCTTTTCATTAACCATACCTCCTTGATTTTTCACATATTGTTCATTATATAACAAAAATTCATACCATACAATGGA
>CAMIWY010000315.1 GCA_946402595.1 uncultured Clostridia bacterium | reverse complement strand
GGACAGAACCGGAGCAACTTATGCTGAGGCTAAGGAAGCTCTTGAGAAGGCTGACGGCAGCGTTGTAGACGCTATCATCGACCTCGAAGAGAAGATGAACAAAGACCACGACGCAGTTGACGGCGGAAGCCTCAAGGACAGCCCGATCTTCGCCAAGATGAAAGAGATCGTCGAGAAGGGCAATGTTACCAAGATCCTTGTAAGAAAGGGCAACAAGACTATTGTAAACTTCCCGCTTACAGCAGGCGTTATCGGAGCAGCTCTTGTTCCATGGGGCGCTATACTCGGCATTATCGCTGCTGTAGGAACACAGTGTGACATCGAATTCGTAGATGACAAGGGCGAAGTGATCGATATCAACGGCAAAGTCATCGGAGCATATGACAAGGCTGTGGATGCTGCAATGAAGAGCGTGGACAAGGCGTTCGGAAAAGCCGATGCAGAGGCTGAGGATCTCGACAAGGTCGGTGATAAGATCGAAGACGCTGCATACAAGACATCTGACAAGCTTCAGGAGTTCGGAGAAAAGGGTTCCGCAGTGTTCGAAGAAGCCTGGGACAAAATCGAAAAGAGCGGCACTATAGATGACATCAGAGAGGCTTTCGTTACAGGAACAGCCAAGCTGATGACTCTGTGGGACAAGCTTGAGAAGAGCGGCAAGATAGATGATGTCAAGGATACAGTTGAAAAGGTAGCCAAGAAGGCTGCTGACACTGCTAAGGGCATCGCTAAGGATGCTGCTGACAGAGCAGAGAAGGCTGATGCGGAATTTGCTGCTGATGCTGATGAAGCGGCTGAAGAAGAATTCAAGGATGAGGAGATTTAATATTTATGGCAATTGACAAGACAGGAATGCCTGATGTTGAAAGAACAGTAACAATGGAGAAGATAATCGCTCTGTGCAAGAACAGGGGATATATCTTCCCGGGATCCGAGATTTACGGCGGACTTGCCAATACATGGGATTTCGGCCCTCTCGGAGTTGAATTCAAAAACAACATCAAGGATGCCTGGAGGGGCAAGTTTGTCAGAGAATCCAAGCTCAATGTAGGACTTGACGCAGCGATCCTGATGAACCCGCAGACATGGGTCGCATCAGGCCACGTAGGCGGATTCAGTGATCCGCTTGTAGACTGCAAGTCCTGCAAGACAAGATACAGAGCTGACAAGCTGATCGAAGACTGGTACAAGGAGAACGCTCCTGAGGAAGAAGTGATCGTTGACGGCTGGTCCAACGAAGAGATGGAGAACTTCATCAAAGAGAAGGGCATCTGCTGTCCTGAGTGCGGCAAGTCGGATTTCACAGGAATCAGACAGTTCAACCTCATGTTCAAGACCTTCCAGGGTGTAACCGAGGATTCCAAGGCTGAGATCTACATGAGACCGGAGACAGCACAGGGCATCTTCGTAAACTTCAAGAACGTTCAGAGAACAGCAAGGAAGAAGATCCCGTTCGGTATCGCTCAGGTAGGCAAATCCTTCCGTAATGAGATCACACCGGGCAACTTCATCTTCAGAGTAAGAGAATTCGAGCAGATGGAACTCGAGTTCTTCTGCAAGCCTGGCACTGAACTCGACTGGTTCGCTTACTGGAAGGACTACTGCGCAAACTTCCTGAAGTCACTCGGTCTCAGCGATGAGTTCACAAGACTCAGAGATCATACTCAGGAGGAACTGGCTCATTACAGCAACGCATGCACGGATATTGAATACCTCTTCCCGTTCGGCTGGGGCGAGCTCTGGGGCATAGCTTCCAGAACTGACTACGACCTGATGGCTCACCAGACACATTCCGGTGAAGACATGAGCTATCTCGATCCAGAGACCAACGAGAGATACGTTCCGTACTGCATCGAGCCGTCGGTAGGCGTTGAGAGACTCGTTCTTGCGTTCCTGGTAGATGCATATGACGAAGAGAAGCTCGTAGACGGCAAGGGCAAGGAAGATGTAAGAACAGTCCTGAGACTGCATCCTGCACTTGCTCCGTACAAGGCAGCTGTGCTTCCGCTTTCCAAGAAGCTTGAAGACGTAGCTCTTCCTATCTATGAAGAGCTCAGCAAGTACTTCATGGTAGAGTATGATGCATCCGGATCGATCGGCAAGAGATACAGAAGAGAAGACGAGATCGGTACTCCGTTCAGCATCTGTGTTGACTTTGATACAGCAGAAGACAACTCTGTAACGATCCGTGACAGAGACACTATGGAACAGGTGAGAGTGCCTGTAAGCGAAGTAAGGGCATATATCGAAGAGAGACTCAGATTCTGATGCTTCGGTATTCTGACTGATAAACAGTTATCCCCTGATCATGGCAAACCAGTCATGGTCAACTCTATATAACATACATAAAGGAGATATTATTTATGGCAAAGTATGTTTACTCATTCAATGAGGGCTCCAAGGACATGAGAGCACTCCTCGGCGGAAAGGGTGCAAACCTTGCAGAGATGACCAACATCGGTCTTCCTGTACCTTTCGGTTTCACCATCACAACAGACGTCTGCAGAAAGTACACTGAAGACGGCGGCGTTCTCGCTCAGGAAGTAATCGATGAAGTATGGGAGCACCTCGCAGAGCTCGAAGAGGTAATGGGCAAGAAGTTCGGAGACAATGAGAATCCGCT
>CAMIWY010000314.1 GCA_946402595.1 uncultured Clostridia bacterium | reverse complement strand
CCAGCGATTTCTCGCTGGAGCAAAAGTCTAACTTTTGGGGGTCACCTCACCGGATTATCCGGATGCCCGTTTTGTATTGTGTTTGAAGGGGCTGATAGGGTAAACTATTTCTCGGCAAAAGTAAAATAACAGGATGGATACGATATGAACAGAATCACATGTGAAACAGCCAGAAGACAAAACGTCAGGGCTGAAGAACAGATAGTAAGGATATTCGGGGAAAGTGCAGTCAGAGGATGCGCGGACGCGCTGTTCCTGGATGCAGGCAAAAGCCGCGTGCTCGGAGTGTGCGGGATGGATATGTACATGCCTGTATGCACTGAACTTCTGAGCGACAGAAGCGTTCAGAAGCTGCTTGGTGATACAGACGGAAGCATCCTCATTGACATATCTGGTGATGCACTGAAATTATTCAGCTCTGTGACATGCCCGGATGGAACAGTATCTGAGGTGAAAGCCGTACCGGCATGTGGTGAGATCAGCAGTGCTGTTATGTCTGCAGTTCACAGACTCAGAATCAGCCCGGGTGAGTTCAACGAAAAGGGAGAACTGATCCTGGACCTCAAGGCCCAGAAGGTGGGGCTTCACTATCCAGTCAACCTTCTTCTCGGTGACAGGAGCAGCTTCAGCTATCCTCTTATAACAACTCCTAAGAGCTCTGTTGACGCGCTCGGAAGAGGCTCGTTCAGAGCAGCGGGAGGAGATCAGGTGCTGGCTACGAGATACGTGCTTGAGCCTGAGGAGAACGGCGAACCTGCCAACAGGCAGTTCTACTTTTTCGAAGGCGGGAAGCAGATATTCTGGTCCGCTGATGTAAGAAATAACGTACAGAGCGCCGTCTGCTGCCACTCGCAGAACAGGACGGTCATCACATATACAACTGAGGACGGCCTTAAGATAACAAGGACAATCTTCATACTGCCTCAGGAAGAGGGCATGCCCGAAGCAGTCGAGGCACAGAGAATAACAATAGAGAATCTGACCGGAGAAAGCCGCCGCATCAGGCTCGTGGCTACAGGCGTGTTCGGCATCCAGGGACCTGACACTATAGCTCAGGACATCGTATATGCCAACCTCGTTGCAGAGGGCGCAGTCCTGTCGGATGAGGATGTGCCTTTCGCACTGACTCTCAATTCCAAGCCGGCGGCTGACAGGACCAGGAAGAGATTCGCCATGATGCTGTCAGATGGCAGGACAATGGAAGAGTACTGCACCAGCCAGTCCGAATTCATAGGCAGCGGAAGCATCGAAAGACCTGAGCATGCAGGCTGGCTCTCATGCACACTGCACCGCAAGATGGCACCTTTCTTCGCAATGGCTGAGACTCTTGAACTGCCTGCGGATGGAAAGGTCACAACGGATGTGTTCGCGGGCATGTGCTATGCCGGAGATATTTCGAAGGCTTCAGACCCTAAGGCCATGGAAGAGGCTTTCAAAGCTGATCCGGTGAAGGTAAGGGCTGAAGAGCAGGCGGCAGAAGAGAGAATATATAATCTTTACAGAAAATACAGTGATCCGGAGAAGCTGAGTGCTGTGCTTGACAGCATGGAGAAGTCCTGGGATGAATACAGCTCTTATCTCATTCCGGAGACTGAGGATGAGCAGTTCAATTCCTATGTGAAAAATGACCTGCCTTTCCAGGTGCTGTACCAGACATATGTATCCAGATCCTTCGCATGGACACAGAAGGCATACAGAGAAACGGGATTCCGTGAGATCCAGGATATATTCGCTTCCATGTACTACCTGTGCGCGAACGGTCAGCAGGATCTCGTCAGGAAGCTCATAGCCAGCTGGATCGAGAATGTGTGGGAGATGGGCTATGCATATCACAACTTCACGTTCCGCGGCAAGGAGCCGGGAGACTGCTCCGATGACCAGCTGTGGCTGCTGCAGGCGGTGTACAGATATGTGCATCTGACCGGAGATACTGAGTTCCTGAGACATGAGTTCTCTGTAGCGGGCAAAACAGAATCAGACGGGACGCAGGCAAAACGCTCCCTGTGGGAGACGATAAGAGCCATTCTCACATACAGCGGAAAGATATCCGTAGGAAAGCACGGTCTGCCTCTCCTTGATAAGGCTGACTGGAATGACACGCTCCGCCTTGATCATGGCGTGATGCAGGGACCTGCCAAGGAAGAACTGTACTATAAGCAGCTCGAAGAAAAGGGACAGGAATACGGAGCGCCGCTCGAGAATGAGCAGAGCGAGAGCATCATGAACGCATTCCTCCTGAAGATCGCTGCTGACGAAACCGCTGAACTCGCGGTCATGCTCGGCGACGGAGACATGGAGCGTTTTGCCCGCACGATCGCAGATGATGTGACGGCAAGCTGCAGGCAGAATGCATGGATAGGCGACTACTATGCAAGATGTCTTATAAACGACGGCAGAGAGTTCAGATATCTCGGCGCTGCGGGAGACGGACTGTCCGCAGATCCGGATGTCGACGGAAGCTATTTCCTGAATTCATACAGCTGGGCGATACTCGCAGGCGTTGCTGATGAAGACCAGATAAGGACTATGCTGGAGCAGGTCAACAAATATCTGAGAACTGATGCAGGTCTCAAGCTGTGCACGCTGATCGCGTATGAGAAGCTCGGAGTCAACACGGGCACTGC
>CAMIWY010000313.1 GCA_946402595.1 uncultured Clostridia bacterium | reverse complement strand
CGTGTGGATGTGGCGGAATAGGCAGACGCGCATGGTTGAGGGCCATGTGGGCAACCGTGCTGGTTCGAGTCCAGTCATCCACACCATTTTTTTATATAAAAAATGGTGTCTAAGCTGCCATATGCCGGTGTGGCGGAATTGGCAGACGCGCCGGATTCAAAATCCGGTGATGGCAACATCGTGTGGGTTCGAGCCCCACCACCGGTACCATTTAAACAGTATATCAATTATCCCAGTTAAGATATCCGTAAAGGGGAGGGAATCATGAGCACTTCTGTAGCTAACATTTTACTTCTTGTCGTATTCATCGTAATGATCTATTTCATGATGATCAGACCGCAGAGGAAGAAGGACAAGGAAGACAGAGAGATGAGAGCAAGCCTTGCTGTCGGTGATGAAGTAATCACTATCGGCGGCATTATCGGTAAGGTCACCAAGATCACAGAGAAGTCTGTTGTCGTTGAGACCGGATCCGGAAAGAACAAGATAGAGTTCCTCAAGACTGCCATTGCATCCGTAAGCAAGAGCGACGCTGCAAAGACAGAGGCAAAGAAGGAAGCACCTAAGGAAGAGGCTGAAGAAGAGAAGAGACCTGACAGAGACAAGAAGGTCACTCCTAAGAAACTCACCAAGAAGTCTGACTCCGAAGAGACAAAATAATCAGTGTCTCACAGAGCCCTAAATCGTATAGAAAATTGTACATTGAAGCACCTCTCAAAAGGGGTGCTTTTATATTGAAAAATGAACGTTAATCGTATAAAATAGGTAAGATATTTTTTAAATGACGAACTATGCGCTTTTCGCCATTTTACAAGACTAAAATTGAAAGGTTAATTCACTGAAATGAAAACGGGAAAGAAGAAAGTATTTGCGGTACTGGTAGTCATTTTACTGATTGCTTCATGGTTCATTTCCTTCTTCGGAATCGGCAGCAAAGTCGGAAATCTCGGAGAGCAGCTCAAGTACGGACTGGATATCAACGGTGGTGTTTATGTCCTGCTCGAGGCTGATACAGAGGAGACAGGTACCGAGCTGACACAGATCATGAACCAGACCAAGAGCGTACTCGAGAACAGAGTCAACGCCATGGGTATCAGTGAAGCTCAGGTATCCATCGAAGGTAACAACAGGATCAGAGTAGAGATGCCTGGTGTTGAGAATGCTGAGGAAGCGATCGAACAGATCGGTCGTACAGCACAGCTGCAGTTCTTCCTTGCGGACGGAACACTTGCTCTGACAGGTGAAGGCATCAGCGATTCACAGATCGCAACAGACTCGAACAACGGCGGTTACAAGATCACCATCGATTTCACAACAGAAGGTTCCAACCTCTTCGCAGATGCCACAGAGAAAGCATTCAGCGGTGAAGTTGAATCAAAGATGACAGACGAAGACGGCAATCCGGTAGCCAACAATGCAATCGTCATCGCACTCGATGATGAAGTCATTTCCGCTCCTTCGGTACATGAGAAGATCAATTCAAGATCCTGCGAGATCACAAGACCCGGCGGATTCAGCGAAACAGAGGCATCGGGGCTCTCTGCACTCATCAGAGGCGGTGCTCTTCCTGCAAACCTGACTGAGATCAACTCATCCGTACAGACTGCTACAATCGGAGCCAACGCTCTTGCACTCAGCGTTAAGGCCGGTGCCATCGGACTCGGACTCGTACTGATCCTCATGATCCTGTACTACGGAGTTCTAGGTGTCGTAGCTGACCTCGCGCTGCTCCTGTATGTACAGCTCGTACTCTGGATCATGGCAGGCATGGGATCAGTCCTGACACTGCCTGGTATCGCAGGTATCATCCTGTCAATAGGTATGGCGGTAGACTCCAACGTTATCATCTTCACACGTATCAGAGAAGAGATCTCCAAGGGCAAGTCGGTAAGAGTTGCTGTAGACATGGGATACCATGCAGCTCTCTCAACAGTAGTTGACTCACAGACAACAACACTTGTAGCAGCATTCGTTCTGTATCTCTTCGGAACGACTTCAGTCAAGGGCTTTGCTCTCACACTGATGATCGGTACTGTAATGAGCGTTATCACAGCTGTATTCATCACACAGCTGTTTGTAAGTCTTCTTGCTGAAAGCAAGCAGTTCGGAACCAACAAGATGTTCGGCCTGACTGAAGACGGTAAACCTAAGGGCCTTGCGGCTGCACTTTCCAAGCTCAACTTCAGATTCATTGAGAACAGAAAGAAGTTCTATGCGATCAGCGCATGCGTGATCATCATCGGTCTCGGATTCGCTCTCGTAAGAGGTTTCAACTACGGCATCGACTTTACCGGCGGTACAATGATGCAGATCGAGATGGGGCAGGAAGTGTCCATAGACGAAGTCAAGGATACCATTGCAGAGTATGACCTTGACCCGACTATCGTTTATGCATCCGACAATCACTCACAGGTCATCATCAAGACCATCAAGGACCTCAAGTCGGCTGAACGTACTGAAGTAGTCAACACGCTTCAGGAAAAGTACGGTTTCGAGGATTCGGATGTACTCGCATCCGAAGAGTTCGGACCAACTGTAGGTAAGGACCTCAGGCAGAACGCTATCAAGTCCATCCTGATCGCTGCTGCAGTAATGCTGGTATACATCAGGTTCAGATTCAAGACCTGGAAGTA
>CAMIWY010000312.1 GCA_946402595.1 uncultured Clostridia bacterium | reverse complement strand
GCACTCTCGGCAAGCTCCTCTTCCCTGATACATGCTACGGCTACAATTCAGGCGGGGACCCTGATGCGATCCCTGATCTCACATATGATGACTTCATCGCAAGATACAGGAGGTTCTACCACCCTTCCAATGCATATTTCTATCTTGACGGTGACATTCCACTGGAGAAGACACTCACAATGATCGAGTCGTATCTCGAGGATTATGACCGGCTTGAAGACCTGCCTCAGATAGAGATGCAGACTCCTTGTGTAAAAGATGAAGTATGCAGATACGAAGTAAGTGATGATGAAGGCAAAGCCATGATCGTGTTCGGCAGGATAGCAGGCACGTGGGCGGACAGGGACAAGCTGCTCGCTCTCAGCGTCCTGAATGAGCAGCTTGCCGACTCGAACGAGTCGCCGCTCAAAAGAGCGGTCCTGTCCTCAGGCATCGCCGAGGACATGGAGCTGTACATCTCGGACGGCATAGCACAGCCCTACCTCATGATGACATTCAGAGGAGTAGATCCTGCAGCACTTTCTGATGACGATCCTTCAGCAGCTTACGAAGCAAGAGTCAGAGCTGCCGGAGACAGACTTCTTGAGATCATAAAGGATGCGGTCAGCAGGGAGCTTGAGGCCGGCATCCCTGAAAGAGATCTCATCGCCATAGTCAACCAGACCGACTTCAGATTCAGGCAGTATCCTGAGCCGCAGGGACTCTACAGAGCCAACGCGGTATACGGCGCATGGCTGTATGACGGCGACCCTGCCCTGTACCTCAAGAGCAACGAAGCGATCGCTACTCTCCGCAAGGCACTGACACCTGAATACATAAGAGGACTGGCAGAAGAATATCTGCTGGATACAGATTTCCTGACAAGGCTGACTCTCATTCCATCCGCAGAGCTCGGAGATGAAAATGCAGCAGCAGAGGCGGAGCGTGTCCGCAGCGAAGTATCTGCACTGGATGATGCGGGTAGAAAGGCTCTTTACGACCTCAACGCAGGACTCAACGCATGGCAGGAGACACCTGACAGCGAGGAAGATCTCGCGACAATACCTCAGCTCGACCTTAAGGACATCAAGCGCACGCCTGAGCTTATAGGCACCGAAGTCAGCGAGACAGACGGAGTCACTTTGCTCTATCACCCGGTACCGACCAAGGGGATCGTATACATCAACGCATACTTCCCTCTGACCGACCTTCCGTACGAAGACCTCGCGCCTGCAGCACTCATAACAGAGTTCTACAAGGACCTCCCGACAGAGAACTACAGCGTCACGGAGCTCCAGAACGAGATCAAAATGTACATCGGTTCCATGTCATTCGGGATCGACGTGCTTGCGAAGGACGGCGACACATCCGCATGCACACCATGCCTCAGAGCAAGAGCATCAGTTCTCAGAGAGAATCTCAGCCACGCCGAAGAGCTGATTGTTGAGATCCTCACACGCACAAAATTTGACGACAAGGCACTCATGAAGGAGCTTGTCGCACAGATAGACGATGAAGGCAGGCGCTATGCTGTATCCTCCGGTCACAGGCTGGCGGTCTACGCAGCAAGGTCACACTATTCATCAAGAGATGCAGCTGCGGAAGCTCTGAATGGCTGCACATTCATAAACTACATGCATGGTCTCTACCGTGAATTCGACGCAAGGATCAACGGCTTCAATGAATTCGCCCGCGACCTCATCGCACGCACGGTAGTAAAGGCAGGAGCGTATGTCAGCATCACGGCTTCTGAGCCGGCAGACATCTCGGGCTTCACCGCCCTCCTTCAGGAAGGTACGGCCCGCCCTGCATCAGTCAGCTACACATCGCCGCTTCCGGCAAAACTCGGACTGCAGGTGCCTGCATCCGTATCCCACGCAGTGCGCGCGTATGACCTGTCGAGGACAGAGATGAAGCCTGCAGGCAGCATGTCCGTAGCCGCCAACATACTCTCGCTCGCATACCTCTGGAACGAGATCAGAGTCAAGGGCGGTGCATACGGCACATCCGTGAATGCGAGCAGGACAGGCAGCTATCTCTGCTACTCATACAGAGACCCGAGCCCGGAAAAATCACTCAAGACATACAAAACGATGCCGGGATTCCTCGATGCCTTCGGCGACGCTCCTGAAGGGAGCATCGACGGGTTCATCATCTCGACCATCGCGCAGACTGAGCCTCTCGTCTCACCTGCGACCAAGGGCCGCTCGGCAGATGACTTCTGGTTCTCAGGCTTCTCAGATGAAGACCGCATCAGGATAAGACGCGAGATACTCGAGACCACACCGGCGCAGCTCCTCGAATGGCGCGAAGCCTTCCGAGCTCTCGCTGAAGACGGCAGCGTATGCGTCACCGGTCCTAAGTCCGCTCTCGACAAGTGCGACGGACTTGAGATCCTCAGCATCTAGACACGAATCACGGAAAGAAAAAATGCGAAGGCGCTGCAGCGCTTTCGCATTTTTGTTTTGAATTTATCTGAACTGCATCACAGCCCTTCCGCACGGTAGATCTGCGTGTACGACCCGTCGTCGTTGCAGATGACCATTGTCTCCATCTCATCATGCGCAGGGTCGTAAAGCGGCTCCGGCGCCGTGTACTTGACACAGGTGCCGCAGCTTGAGCTGAGATTGCGCGGGACAGGCATCGTTCTCGCCT
>CAMIWY010000311.1 GCA_946402595.1 uncultured Clostridia bacterium | reverse complement strand
ATCCTGTATACGGCAGCGTAGTAGTTGCCAAGCTGATCAACAGCATCATGCTCGACGGTAAGAAGGGCGTAGCTCAGACTATCGTTTATGACGCATTTGAGACGATCAGAGAGAAGACAGGTGAAGAACCTCTCGAAGTATTTGAGAAGGCTATGAACAATATCATGCCAGTTCTCGAAGTTAAAGCTAGAAGAATCGGTGGTGCGAACTATCAGGTGCCAATCGAAGTAAGACCTGAGAGAAGACAGACTCTCGGCCTCAGATGGCTCACCAGATATACAAGAGCAAGAAGTGAGAGAAAGATGTCAGACAGACTGGCAGGAGAGCTCATGGATGCTGCCAACAACACAGGATCATCCGTAAAGAAGAAGGAAGATACCCACAAGATGGCAGAAGCAAACAAGGCGTTCGCACACTTCAGATTCTAGTCTGCGCAGGTACTGTATGCAGAAAAGAATCTTAGTAAACATGTAGAAAGGAGGAAATGATGGGAAGAGCATTTGAGCTTGAGCACACCAGAAATATTGGTATCATGGCGCATATCGATGCCGGCAAGACAACAACAACGGAGAGAATCCTCTTCTACACCGGCAGGACTCACAAACTCGGTGAGACTCATGAAGGCGCTGCTACCATGGACTGGATGGAGCAGGAGCAGGAACGCGGTATCACCATTACTTCCGCCGCTACTACTGCTCAGTGTAAACACACAAGAATAAACATCATTGACACACCGGGACACGTGGATTTTACCGTAGAGGTAGAGAGATCCCTGCGTGTACTCGACGGTGCCGTAATGGTACTTTGCGCTAAGGGAGGCGTTGAGCCTCAGAGTGAGACTGTATGGAGACAGGCTGAGAAGTACGGAGTTCCTAGAATGATATTCGTCAACAAGATGGATATCCTCGGAGCCAACTACTACAGGGTCCTGGACATGATCCATGACAGACTCAAGGCTAACGCTGTTGCTGTTCAGATCCCTATCGGATCTGAGGCAGATTTTATCGGAATCATCGACCTCATCAAGATGAAGGCCGAGATTTATCACAACGATGACCTGGGCAAAGCATTCGACGAAAAAGAAATTCCTGAGAACATGCTTGATGAAGCCAAGGCATGGAGAGAAAAGATGCTTGAGTCCGTATGCGAATGCGACGAGGAACTCATGATGATGTATCTTGAGGGTGAGGATATCCCTGAAGAGGATCTCAAGAGAGTTATCCGTCAGCAGACGATCAAGGGCGAGATGTATCCTGTTTTCTGCGGCTCGGCTTACAGAAACAAGGGTGTTCAGCTGATGCTGGATGGCGTGATCGACTATATGCCGTCACCACTCGACATTCCTGCTATCAAGGGTGTTAACCCTTATACACAGAAGGAAGAAGAGAGACCTGCATCAGACAAAGAGCCGTTCTCAGCTCTCGCATTCAAGATCATGGCAGACCCGTTCGTCGGTAAGCTTGCATTCTTCAGAGTTTACTCCGGTACTCTTCAGTCCGGCTCGCACGTATACAATGCGACCAAGGACCGCAAGGAGAGAATCGGAAGAATCCTCCAGATGCACGCCAACCACAGAAACGAGATTGACATGGTTTACTCCGGAGATATCGCTGCTGCTGTCGGACTGAAGTTCACCACTACAGGTGATACACTGTGCGACGAAAAGCACCCTATCATCCTTGAGTCCATGGAATTCCCTGATCCTGTAATCGAGATCGCTATCGAGCCTAAGACTAAGATCGGTCAGGAAAAGATGGGCCTTGCACTTGCCAAGCTGGCAGAAGAAGACCCTACATTCAGAACATATACCAACCCGGATACAGGTCAGACGATCATCGCAGGTATGGGAGAGCTCCATCTTGAGATCATCGTTGACAGACTCTTAAGAGAGTTCAAGGTCGAGGCTAATGTCGGTAAGCCACAGGTTTCCTACAAGGAGACAGTCAGAGGCACTGCAGATGTCGACTGCAAGCACGCAAAGCAGTCCGGCGGAAGCGGACAGTACGCACATGTCAAGATCAGACTGTACCCGAGAGAGCCGGGCGAAGGCTTCGAGTTCAAGAACTCCATCGTCGGCGGTGCTATTCCTAAGGAATACATCCCTAAGGTACAGGAGGGCATTGAAGAAGCAATGCAGGCCGGACCTCTTGCAGGCTACAACGTAGTAGATGTCGGCGTTGAACTTTATGACGGTTCATATCACGAAGTAGACTCTTCAGATATGGCATTCAAGATTGCCGGATCCAAGGCATTCAAAGAAGCTGTCATGAAGGCTGACCCGGTACTGCTCGAGCCTATTTTCAAGGGTGAGGGAACAGTTCCGGATAACTACATGGGAGATGTTATCGGCGATATCAGCTCAAGAAGAGGAAGAATCGAAGGTTCAGACATCCAGAACGGAGCAGCTATTGTCAGAGGAATGGTTCCGCTGTCAGAGATGTTCGGTTATGCGACAGACCTCCGTTCAAGAACACAGGGCAGAGGCGTATACGTCATGCAGTTCGACCACTTCGAGAAGCTGCCTGATAATCTCGCAGAAAAAATCATCAAGTAATACAATTTAGATCTTATTTCACATTTTTCATTTATTTATTAGAGGAGATGTAAAATGGCAAAGCAGAAATATGAGAGAACCAAACCGCATATC
>CAMIWY010000310.1 GCA_946402595.1 uncultured Clostridia bacterium | reverse complement strand
AAGAAAGTAGTACTCGCGTATTCAGGAGGTCTCGACACTTCCATCATCATTCCATGGCTCAAGGAAAACTACAACGATCCTGAGATCATCGCAGTCAGCGGCAACGTAGGACAGGCTGATGAGCTTGAAGGACTTGAGGAAAAGGCTCTCAAGACAGGAGCAAGCAAGCTGATCGTTGCAGACCTTACAGATGAGATGGTAGACGAGGTCATCATCCCTTCAATCAAGATGGGAGCAAAGTATGAGACATATCTGCTTGGTACAGCGTTCGCCCGTCCGGTAATCGGAAAGAAACTCGCAGAGATCGCTCTCGAGGAAGGCGCTGACGCTATCTGCCATGGCTGCACAGGCAAGGGCAACGATCAGGTAAGATTCGAACTCGCGATCAAGAGATGGGCCCCTGGAATGAAGATCATCGCTCCATGGAGAGAGTGGGACATCAAGTCGAGAGATGAAGAGATCGATTATGCTGAGGCACACAATGTTCCTCTGAAGATCTCAAGAGAGACCAACTACTCCAAGGACAAGAACCTCTGGCACCTGAGCCACGAAGGACTTGACCTCGAGGACCCGGCAAACGAGCCGCAGTATGAAAAGGAAGGCTTCCTCGAAATGGGAGTCAGCCCTATCCAGGCACCGGATGAACCGACATACATCACCATCGGATTCGAGGCAGGAGCACCGGTTTCCTTAAACGGAGAGACGATGAAGGCTTCCAAGATCATCGAGAAGCTCAATGAGGTCGGCGGAGCCAATGGAATCGGCATCATCGACATCGTCGAGAACAGACTGATCGGAATGAAAGACCGCGGCGTATACGAGACACCGGGCGGAACGATCCTGTATTTTGCACATGATCAGCTCGAGATGCTCACAGTCGACAAGGACACGATGCACCTCAAGCAGAAGCTCGCAGTAGACTACGCTGACATGATATACAACGGCAAGTGGTATTCACCGATGCAGGAAGCTCTGACAGCTTTCGCCAATGAGGCCAACAAGAACGTAACAGGAGAGGTCAAGCTCAAACTCTACAAGGGCAACATCATCCCGGCAGGAATGACTTCACCTTTCTCACTGTATTCAGAAGAGCTCGCATCATTCGGAGAGACCGATTACGATCAGGCTCAGTCAGAAGGCTTCATCAACATCTGGGGACTGCCGACACTGGTTCAGGCACTGCTTGAAAAGGGCAGCCTCAAATAGACAGGTTACAGCACATAAGTTTAATAGATAGATTATAAGGACAGGATAATGGATAAACTCTGGGCAGGCAGGACAGCCGGTACAACTGCAAATCTGGTAGACGAGATCAACTCTTCGATCGCTGTTGACAGGAGACTGTACAAGAGAGATATCGCCGGCAGCATAGCACATGCGAAGATGCTGGCCAATCAGGAAATCATCTCTCATGAAGAGGCTGATGCCATCGTCCGGGGGCTGAAGGGAATCGAGGCGGACATAACATCCGGAGCACTCCAGATCGACCCGACGGCCGAGGACATCCACATGTTCGTGGAGACAGTCCTGACACAGCGTATCGGCGATACGGGCAAAATGCTCCATACCGCAAGGAGCCGTAACGATCAGGTGGCGCTCGATACCAAGATGTACTGCATCGAGGAGATCGACAGCATAGACTATCTTCTCAGCGAGCTTATGAAGGTGCTCGCGGACAAAGCCGAGAAGAACATGGAAGTCATAATGCCGGGCTACACTCACATGCAGCACGCACAGCCGGTATCCTTCGCACAGCATCTCATGGCATACGCGATGATGTTCGAGAGAGACAAGAGCAGACTCGAGGACTGCAAGAAGAGGATGCTTGAAAGATCGCCGATCGGAGCATGCGCTCTGGCCGGAACGACCTTCAACATCGACAGGGAGTACGAAGCCAGCCTCCTCGGATTTACCGGCATCGCGATGAACAGCATGGACGCTGTTTCCGACAGAGACCACTTCGTAGAGCTGATGTCGGCACTGTCGATCATCATGATGCACACCTCGAGGCTTTCCGAAGAGATCATCATGTGGGCCACATCGGAGTTCAACTTCATACAGCTCCCTGATGAGTACACGACAGGATCCTCGATCATGCCGCAGAAGAAGAACCCGGACGTAGCCGAGCTCTGCAGGGGCAAGACCGGAAGAGTATACGGCAACCTGATGTCGCTTCTCACAGTGCTCAAGGGACTGCCTCTCGCTTACAACAAGGACATCCAGGAAGATAAGGAGCCGCTGTTCGACTCAGTTGAAACAGTCAAGCTCTGCATCGAAGCCTTCATAGAGATGGTGGATGTCATGAAGGTCAACGAGGAGAGCATGTACGAGTCGGCGACCAAGGGATACGTCAATGCGACAGACCTTGCCGACTACCTGGTAGTCAAGGGACTTCCGTTCAGGGATGCATACAATATCTCGGGCAAAGTCGTATCCTACTGCCTCGGCAGGGGATGCAAGCTGGAGGAGCTGCCACTCGAAGAGTATAAACAGTTCTCACCGCTGATAGAGGCGGACGTCCACAAGAGACTGTCGCTCAAGACATGTGTTGAAAGGAGGAACTCGGCCGGCGGCACAAGCCCGGCCTCCGTAAGAAAGCAGATCGCATACATAAGATGTCTGCTTCAGCAGGAGCAATAGAGTTTCAGCACAG
>CAMIWY010000309.1 GCA_946402595.1 uncultured Clostridia bacterium | reverse complement strand
GCTTAGCGCCGAGTCTCTGGAGCTGCCATGCAGTACCCCAGGATACGTTACCGAATCCGGAGATAGCAACAACTTTGCCCTTGATCTCTTCGCCGTTAGCCTTGAGCATTTCCTCAGCGTACCATACGATACCGAAACCTGTAGCTTCTGTTCTTCCGAGGAGTCCGCCGTAAGGGATTCCCTTACCTGTGAGAACGCCTTCATATCTGTCAACGATTCTCTTGTACTGTCCGAAGAGGAATCCGATCTCTCTTGCGCCAACACCGAGGTCACCAGCAGGAACGTCAGTGTTAGGTCCGATGTGTCTGTAGAGCTCTGTCATGAATGCCTGGCAGAATCTCATAACTTCAGCATCACTCTTTCCGTTAGGATCGAAGTCGGAACCGCCCTTGCCGCCGCCGATTGGCAGTCCTGTCAGGGAGTTCTTGAAGATCTGCTCGAATCCGAGGAACTTGATGATTCCAGGATATACGTTTGGAGCGAATCTCAGACCGCCCTTGTAAGGTCCGATTGCGCTGCTGAACTGATATCTGTAACCCTTGTTAACCTGAACTTTACCTTCATCGTCAACCCATACAACTCTGAAAGTAACTCCTCTTTCAGGCTCAACGAGTCTCTCAAGAAGTGCGCACTCTTCATACTCAGGGTGCTGCTCAACTACAGGCTGAAGGGAAGAAAGTACTTCTTCTACAGTCTGGTGGAATTCAACCTCACCAGGGTTGTTCTTCTTGCACTGCTCGATGACTCTTTCTACATAATTTGCCATTGGTATCACTCTCCTTATGCAATGTAAATTAAATAAAAGTTTTTGCGGTGAAAACACCTACGCATAAATTCTATCACTTGCGATTGAAATGTCAACATCTCAGACATCCGGGAGATGTGAAGATTTGGTATTTTATTTGTACATTTACGGATGCATATAAAGAAGAATAGATTTCATTGTCTGACGGCACAAATGCGTATTTTCCGGCGTGAGTATTTTTTGAAATTCGCGTCGGTTAAAATCGGGTATTACAGGCCGTAATGTGGTACAATCAAGTATCTATGGGCAGTGCCTGTATGTTTTAATGCGCTCTTACCGTGGATAATAATAAGGAGAAACAGATCCTGGGGCTGCGTGCTGCAGGAATGGGATAGATGGCAGACAGAAACAGAGTCGAACTTAACAGTGAACAGCGCAAAGCGGTCAGGCAGATCGAAGGACCGGTTCTGATCCTCGCGGGGGCGGGATCGGGCAAAACGGCGACCATGACCCACCGTATTGCATATATGGTGCAGCAGGGCATAGATCCGCGCAGCATACTTGCCGTGACGTTTACGAACAAAGCGGCAAATGAGATGAGGAGCCGTGTCGCAGACCTGGTTGGCGACATATACGGCATGTGGATCATGACTTTCCATGCGATGTGCCTTCGCATGCTCAGATATTCAGGTGAGGCTCTCGGCTACAGACCGGGATTCACTGTTTATGATGAGACTGACAAGAAGGCCCTGATCAAGAGGATATGCAAGGACCTCGGTGTAGACGAGAAGATAACTCCGGTAGCTCTCCTCATAGCTGTGATCAGCAAGTGCAAGGAGAATGAAGAAGGTCCGGAAGAGTATCTGGCGACAAGCAAGGGGCTTCCTCAGGACAAGATGATCTATCAGGTTTACAGCAGGTATCAGGAAGAACTGATGACTGACAATGCGATGGACTTCGATGATCTTCTGTGGAACGGCGTAAAGCTGCTTGAGAAGGAGCCTGAGGTACTCAGATATTATTCTGAGAGGTTCAGGTATATCATGGTCGATGAGTACCAGGATACCAACTACCTGCAGTACAAGCTGATCAGCATGCTGGCTTCGCATCACGGCAACCTCTGTGTTGTCGGCGATGATGACCAGTGCATATACCAGTGGAGAGGAGCCGACATCCGGAATATCCTCGACTTTGAGAACGATTTTGCCGGTGCTTTTACCGTAAGACTCGAGCAGAACTACAGATCGGACGGCAATATCCTCAAGCTGGCGAATTCAGTAATAAAGAACAACACGAGCCGCAAGAGCAAGGCTCTGTGGACCGAGCGTTCTGACGGTGAGAAGATCACATATAAAAGGCTTGATGACGACAAGCAGGAAGCCTACTGGATCGGGGCTGAGATAGACAGGCTGAGAGATGAGGGGTATAACTACAGGGACATTGCGATCCTGTACAGGAAGAATGCCCAGTCGAGAAACTTCGAAGAGAAATTCAGCTTCCGCGGCATCCCGTACAGAGTCCTTGCCGGACTGAGATACTATGACCGCAAGGAGATCAAGGACGTCATGGCCTATCTCAGGCTCATAGCCAACCCTGGCGACAATGAGAGTATGCGCAGGGTAATAAATGAGCCGAAGCGCGGCATCGGCGCCAAGACGATGGCGGGGATAGAAGGGTATGCTTCATCATACGGGATGAGCCTGTACGAAGCGCTGTGTGATGAGCAGCTGCTCGCATCGCTAGGCAACAAGGCGCGCGCGGCAGTGCGCGAGATGACTGAGATGATCGGCGACCTCAGAGAAGAGCAGGACAACCTGACTCTTTCAGATATATACGACAACCTGCTCAGCAGGTCGGGTTATCTCAAGGCACTCGAGGATGCCAATACAGTCGAGGCTGACGGCCGTAT
>CAMIWY010000308.1 GCA_946402595.1 uncultured Clostridia bacterium | reverse complement strand
ATCATGATACTTATTAATGACGAAGTACAGGCTGAGGTTTACAGCAGAGACATCGCTCCGAACCTCGAGGAAGGCAATGCCATCGCATTCGCACACGGCTTCAACATCAGATATAAGCAGATCGTAGCACCTGCAGGCGTTGACGTATTCATGGCAGCTCCTAAGGGCCCTGGCCACACAGTAAGAAGCCAGTATGTAGCAGGAAAAGGCGTACCTTGCCTCATAGCAGTAGAGCAGGACGCTTCCGGCAAAGCATATGACATCGCTCTTGCATACATCGCAGGAATCGGCGGAGCACGTGCAGGAATCCTCGAGACAACAATGGACGAGGAGACTGAGACCGACCTCTTCGGTGAGCAGACAGTTCTCTGCGGCGGCGTAGTAGACCTGATGCAGTGCGGATTCGAGGTACTCGTAGAGGCTGGATACAAGCCTGAGAACGCATACTTCGAGTGCATCCACGAGATGAAGCTGATCATCGACCTTATCAACAAGGCTGGTATCGCAGGAATGAACTATTCCATCTCCGACACAGCTGAGTTCGGTGAATACGTAAGCGGACCTCGCGTACTGCCTCACGATGAGATCAAGGCTAACATGAGAAAGGTTCTCTCAGACATCCAGGACGGAACATTCGCCGGCAAGTGGATCGCTGAGAACAAGAACGGCCGTACATTCTTCAACTCCAAGAGAGCACAGCTCGGAAGACATCAGATGGAGATCGTAGGAAAGCAGCTCAGAGATGAGATGCTGTGGAAGAATGACAGCGACCTGGATAATGCTTCCAACTAATGAACATAAGAATCTATGCTCCTCCGGTCGCTAGATCCGCCGGCTGATGCCGTCGGACTTCGCACCGAGGGTCGACCGCTCTCTTCGGAGCATAGATTCATTTACAAATTAATGAGTAAGCATTATCAAGCACTTATTAAAGAGGGAAGTAGATAAGATATGAAATCTGACCAGATAAAGAAGGGGGTTGATCGTGCGGCGAACAGGAGTCTCCTGTATGCCCTCGGTCTTACCGAAGAAGAGCAGAAGCGCCCGATCATAGGCGTTGTCAGCTCATATAACGAGATCGTTCCGGGCCACATGAACCTCGACAAGATCGCTGACGCGGTCAAGGCCGGTGTACGTGCGGCAGGCGGAACTCCGATACTCGTACCGGCGATCGCCGTTTGTGACGGCATAGCCATGGGACATGTCGGCATGAAGTATTCTCTTGTTACAAGAGACCTTATTGCTGACTCCACTGAGGCTCTTGCGATCGCCCACCAGTTCGACGGTCTTGTAATGATCCCGAACTGTGACAAGAACGTACCGGGACTTCTCATGGCTGCAGCCAGGATCAATGTCCCTACAATATTCTGCTCCGGCGGACCGATGCTTGCAGGCCGTCTTCCTGACGGACGCCGCACATGCCTCTCGCACATGTTCGAGGCAGTAGGCGCTTACCACGCAGGAACGATGGATGAAGAGGACGTTCAGACTTACGTAGAGAAGGCCTGCCCGTCCTGCGGATCCTGCTCCGGCATGTACACAGCCAATTCGATGAACTGCCTGACAGAGGCCATAGGAATGGCACTTCCGGGCAACGGAACTATTCCTGCACCGCTTTCTGCAAGGATCCGCCTTGCGAAGGCTACCGGTATGCAGATCATGAAGCTTGTCGAGGAAGACATCAAGCCAAGCGACATCATGACAGAAGCTGCTTTCCACAATGCGGAGACAGTTGACATGGCGCTCGGATGCTCGACCAACACAATGCTGCACCTTCCGGCTATCGCTCATGAAGCGCATGTCGACATCAGTTTTGACATGGCCAACGAGATCAGCTCGAAGACTCCTAATCTGTGCCACCTCGCACCTGCAGGCGACACATTCATGGAAGACCTCGAGGATGCCGGCGGCGTATACGCTGTAATGAAGGAGCTCACCAAGGGTGATCTTCTCGACCTGTCAGTAATGACAGTAACTACAAAGACAATGGGCGAGAACATCGAGCACGCAGAGAATCTCAACCCTGAGATCATCCGCCCGTTCGAGGATCCGTTCATGAAGACAGGCGGCATCGCAGTACTTAAGGGCAATCTCGCACCTGACGGATGCGTAGTCAAGCAGGCTGCTGTCAAGGAATCCATGATGCAGCATGAAGGACCTGCAAGAGTATTCGACTCTGAAGATGATGCTATTGAAGCAATCCTTGGTGGCAAGATTGTTGCCGGAGACGTTGTAGTCATCAGATACGAAGGACCTAAGGGCGGCCCTGGAATGAGAGAGATGCTGAACCCTACATCTGCCATCGCAGGAATGGGACTTGATGAATCAGTAGCTCTGATCACAGACGGCAGATTCTCAGGCGCTACAAGGGGCGCGTCCATCGGACACGTCAGCCCTGAAGCTGCATCCGGCGGCAACATCGGCCTTGTTGAAGAGGGTGACATCATTGCCATTGACATCATCAACAAGACTATAGAGCTCAAAGTTTCAGACGAAGAGCTCGCAGCAAGACGTGCCGCATGGGTATGCCCTGAGCCTAAGATCAAAACAGGCTATCTTGCAAGATACGCCAAGCTGGTCAGCTCAGCGGACAAAGGTGCAATACTTGAATAGACAGAGGCAGGGTGCCAGCCGCCCTGCAGACTAGAGGTAATTATGGACCAGGTAAAAATTTTTGACAC
>CAMIWY010000307.1 GCA_946402595.1 uncultured Clostridia bacterium | reverse complement strand
TGGCGGAAGGGATGCCTGATCCGATCGGAGCGTATTTTGCAAGAGTATTGGATGAGGTTGTGTACGGGCAGATGCCGTAGTCAAGGTCTCTCAGTGCTCCGAGCTGAGCCTCAAAGAGAATCTTCTTGCCCTGCGCCTGAGCTTCCTTCAGAAGAAGGCCTGTATCGCATACATACGGCTTGATCTTCTCACAGTAATCATTCAGCCACTCTTCCATCATCTCCATTGTGTACGGCTCAGCACCGTAAACACCTGTCAGTGTGAGGTTCTTCCACTCGAGCAGGTCCCTTATATGAGCACGCAGCTCATCAGGGAAGAACAGCTCTCCTGCGAGGACTGTCTTCTTCTGGTACTTATCTGAATAGAACGGTGCGATACCCTGCTTGGTGGATCCGTAGTTCTTGTCTGCAAGGCGCGCCTCTTCAAGGCCGTCGAGTTCTCTGTGCCATGGCATCAGGAGGGATGCTCTGTCGCTGATCTTAAGAGCGTCAGGTGTGATCTCAACGCCCTTGGCAGCTACATCCTGCATCTCCTTCCAGAGGTTTTCAGGGTCGAGTGCGACTCCGTTCCCGAGGATGTTCAGCACGCCGTCTCTGAATACTCCTGACGGAAGGAGGTGAAGAGCGAATTTGCCCTTGTCATTTATTACGGTATGACCTGCATTTCCGCCGCCCTGAAATCTGACTACAACATCATAGTCCTCAGTCAGAAGGTCGACCATGCGGCCCTTGCCTTCATCTCCCCAGTTGATACCTACTACTGCGCAATTACCCATTTTGTCTCCTTTTTATTTCATATTCTCCTCAAGGCGGCTCATGATCTCGTTATATGCCTCTTCAACGCCACCGAGGTCTCTGCGGAATCTGTCCTTGTCGAGTTTCTCCTTGGTCTCGCTGTCCCACAGACGGCATGTGTCAGGGCTGATCTCATCTGCCAGAACGATAGTGCCGTCGGAGAGTCTTCCGAACTCGAGCTTGAAGTCAACGAGGATCACTCCGCATTTTCTCCAGAGATCGGAGAGGATTTCGTTGACGCCGAATGCGTACTTTTCTATAAGCTTTATCTCCTCTTCAGTCGCAAGGCCTAGTGCCAGTGCGTGATAAGTGTTGAGAAGCGGATCGCCGAGGTCATCATTCTTGTACGAGAACTCAACAGTCGGTGATTCGAATACTACGCCTTCCTCTACCCCGTAATGCTTGGAGAAAGAACCGGCAGCGATGTTTCTTACTATTACTTCCAGAGGTACGATGGAAACCTTCTTTACAACAGTATCTCTGTCATTGAGCTCTTCAACATAGTGAGTCGGGATGCCCTTGGTCTCAAGATACTTCATGAGCATGTTGGACATTCTGTTGTTGATAACACCCTTGCCCTGAATGGTACCCTTCTTGAGGCCGTTGAATGCTGTAGCATCATCCTTGTATGAAACTATAAGCAGCTCAGGATCTTCTGTGCTGAATACCTTCTTGGCCTTACCTTCGTATAACTGCTCACCTTTGGTCATTGTCCCTGTACCTCCCTTTTTGTACTGTCTGTGTTATGTCTCAGTTTTTCAACCAGATAATTATACATTTTTTATGCGCCATGCTTCAACAAAAACAAGGCCGGATACCTGTTATCCGGCCTGAGAATCATCTTTTTCATCTGTTTTTCCGAACTTTCGGAAGCTGATCATCACCATTGATACTGACATTATGAACGCCAGCGTGTCGGATATCGGGCTTGCGGCGAGTATGCCGTTTATTCCCATGAACTTAGGGAGTATCACAAGCAGCGGGATGAGGAAAAGCCCCTGCCTCGAAAGTGATACCAGCAGGCCCTGCCTGTGATTGCCCGTTGCCGAGAAGTAATTGATGGAGACCGGCTGTATGTTCTGGAAGAACACCAGCATCATGAACACCCTGAGGTACTTCTCAGCGAACTCGTAATACAGATCGCTGCCTGTGCCGAATATGGATATGATCTGTCTCGGGAAGAACTGGAAGGCAAAGAAGAAAATGACGCCTATCAGGAAGGCTGCAGTGAACGCTCTCCAGTAAGCTCCTTTTACGCGGTCATACTTCTTCGCTCCGAGGTTGAAACCCCATACAGGCTGGCAGCCCTGGGCAATTCCGACAGCAAAGGAAACCATTATCATGCTGGTCTTCTGCGCTACGCCCGAAACAGCAAGCGGGATATCCGGGCCGTATACCGACATGGCTCCGTAAGTCGAGAGCATGTTGTTCAGCACTATGTTGGTGCACATCATCAGCATGTGGTTGCAGAAATTCGGTATCCCTGCCTCCATGCTGCCGGTGAGGTGCCTGCTGCTGATGCCCAGTTCCCTGACAGACAGTCTGAAGGCTTTGAACTTAGGATAGTACAGCGCTGCGATGAGGCAGCTCACCATCTGCGACAGTACTGTCGCTGCAGCAGCGCCCTTTATGCCCATTCCGAAAGGATACATGAAAAGCCAGTCAAGGAATATATTCAGTATCGCGCCCGTTACAGTGCATATCATCGAATACCTCGGGCTGCCGTCAGCTCTTATGATGGATGATGATGTGTGGGCAAACATCTGGAAAGGCAGTCCGCAGGCTGTTATCGAGAGATATGAGACCGCATACGGAAAGACATTTCCTCCCGCATCAGCACCGCACAGCACAACGATGCTGTTCCTGAAGAGGAATACGAGTATCCCTGTAA
>CAMIWY010000306.1 GCA_946402595.1 uncultured Clostridia bacterium | reverse complement strand
CAGGTCATCCCTCACATCACCAACGAGATCAAGGAATTCATATACAGTGTCGGCAGGGAGAGCGACAGCGACGTCATAATCACTGAGATCGGAGGGACTGTCGGAGACATCGAGAGCCAGCCTTTCCTTGAAGCTGCAAGGCAGGTGAGCATAGAACAGGGCAAAGCCAACTGTCTGTTCATTCATGTCACACTCGTGCCGTACATTACCGGATCAGGGGAACACAAGTCCAAACCGACTCAGCATTCTGTCAGGGAACTTCAGAACATGGGAATCTCGCCGGATATCATAATAATGAGGTCAGACAGGCATATAGATGAAGAGATATACGACAAGATAGCCCTTTTCTGCAATGTCAAGAGAGACTGCGTCATCGAGAACATAACGCTGCCTGTCCTCTACGAGGCGCCATTGATGCTTGAGAAGGCGCATTTTTCATGGATAGTCTGCCGCGAACTCGGAATCGACGCCGGTCCGTGCGACATGGAAGACTGGAAGGAAATGGTGGAGAGGATCAAAGCCGGAGGACGCAAAGTCACTATCGCTCTGGTCGGTAAGTATATAAAGCTGCATGATGCATATCTGTCCGTGGCCGAAGCTCTCCGCCACGGAGGGTTTGAGACCGGGTGCACTGTGGACATAAGGTGGATAGAGGCGGAGGACATCACCGCAGAAACTGAGGATGAGATGCTCGGTGATGCGGACGGCATCCTGGTGCCGGGCGGCTTCGGCGACCGCGGAATCGAAGGCATGATAAGAGCTGCAGGATATGCGAGAAGGAACGACATACCTTACTTCGGCATATGCCTCGGGATGCAGATCGCAGTAATTGAATTTGCCCGCAGCGTACTCGGATACGAAGACGCGAACTCAGGGGAGTTCGATGAAAACAGCGCTCACAAGGTCATAGACTTCATGCCTGACCAGTACGGTGACATCCCTAAGGGCGGAACGATGCGGCTGGGTGCCTATCCGTGCATCGCTCCTGAGGGTTCCGTGCTGAGAGACATCTATGGCACCGGAGATATAAGTGAGAGACATCGCCACCGCTATGAGTTCAATAATGAGTTCCGAGATGAATTCTCTGCTGCAGGAATGCAGATCGCCGGCACATCGCCGGACGGACGACTGGTCGAATCGGTCGCTTTGCCTGAGAACGGATTCTTCGTAGGAGTCCAGTATCATCCGGAGTTCAAGAGCAGGCCTAACAAAGCCCATCCGGTATTCAGGGAGTTCATCAGGGCCGCAGGAGAACTGGCGGAAGACAGGAGGAAACATATATGTGCGGAATAGTAGGTTTTACGGGAAGACAGCAGGCGGCGCCTGTGCTGCTTGACGGCCTTTCCAGGCTTGAATACAGAGGATATGACTCAGCCGGACTTGCAGTGCGGAACGGTGATTCACTTGCGGAAGTAGTAAAATCCACCGGCAAACTTAAGAATCTTGCCGAAAAGACTGACTACGGCAAAGCGATGCCGGGAACCTGCGGGATAGGGCATACGAGGTGGGCCACACACGGTGAGCCTTCACAGACCAATGCGCATCCGCATGTCAGCGGCAATGCAACAGGATCAGCTTCGGGACCTGTGGAGTCGGATGTCGTCGGTGTGCATAACGGCATCATCGAGAACTATGAAGAGCTCAGAAGCAAGCTGCTGAGTCACGGGTACTCCTTCTACAGCACGACAGATACCGAAGTCGCCATCAAGCTGGTCGACTACTATTACAAGAAGTATAAGATCGGACCTATCGATGCAATAAACAGGATGATGGTGCGCGTGCGAGGATCATATGCTCTCGCTCTGATGTTCAGGGACTACCCGGGTGAGATATATGCTGCCAGAAAGGACAGCCCAATGGTCATAGGCGTCTCAGACGGCGAGACCTTCCTCGCATCTGATGTGCCGGCTGTTCTTAAGTATACCCGCGACATCTATTACATCGACAACCTGCAGTCGGTTAGACTTCTGCCGGGTGAGGCGCACTTCTTCGACCTGAACGGCGACGAAGTGGAGATGCAGAGCACGCACATATCCTGGGACGCTGAGGCGGCCGAGAAGGGCGGATACGAGCATTTCATGATAAAGGAGATCCATGAGCAGCCTAAGGCCGTCAGGGACACTCTTGCAGGCATGATAAAGGACGGCAGGATCGATCTTTCTTCGGCCGGCCTTACAGAGGATATACTTGCAGACATAAGTGAGGTCAGGATAGCTGCATGCGGCTCGGCATGGCATGCGGGAATGGCCGGCCAGTATGTGATTGAGGACCTTGCAGAGATACCTGTAAGAGCAGAGCTGGCATCCGAATTCAGATATAAGAAGATGATCATAGATAAGGATGCCCTTGTCGTCGTCATATCCCAGTCAGGTGAGACTGCAGACACTCTTGCTGCCCTCAGAGCGGCTAAGGAACACGGCCTGAGGACTCTCGCTGTCGTAAATGTAGTGGGCTCAACTATCGCAAGAGAGGCGGACAATGTGCTGTACACCCTTGCCGGGCCTGAGATAGCAGTGGCCACCACCAAGGCATACAGCTCACAGCTTGCTGCGATGTACGGCCTTGCTCTGGCCATAGCTTCCGCAAAGGGAAAACTTGATGACAGTGATTATAATTACTATATAGGAGAGCTCCAGTCCATCCCGGACAAGATAGAACGCATCCTTGAGAACAAGGAGAGGATACAGTGGTT
>CAMIWY010000305.1 GCA_946402595.1 uncultured Clostridia bacterium | reverse complement strand
ACTGTATACAAAGAACAAGCCTCTTTCCGATGACGTATCACCTGAGATCCTTGCCAAGAGGACACCGGGATTCTCACCTGCAGATATCGAGAATCTGATCAACGAGGCTGCACTGCTGACCGCAAGGCGTAACGGCACTAAGATCAGAATGGATGAGATCGAGGAGGCTACGACCAAGGTCATGGCAGGTCCTCAGAAGAAGTCCAGAGTCATCTCCGATGCTGAGAGGAAGCTGACGGCGTATCACGAGGCAGGCCATGCCATCGTGATGAGAGCTATCCCGGATTCCGATCCTGTACATCAGATAACCATCATTCCGAGAGGAATGGCCGGCGGATTCACCATGTGGCTGCCTGAAGAGGACAGATTCTTCGAGACCAGAGGCCACATGATCGATACTATCAAGCACCTCCTCGGAGGAAGAGTAGCGGAAGAACTCAAGCTTGATGATATCTCGACAGGAGCAAGCAATGACCTCGAGAGAGCTACCAATATAGCAAGGCAGATGATCACTAAATACGGCTTCAGCGAGAAGCTCGGTCCGGTGTCATTCAGCTCAAACGATGAGGTGTTCCTCGGAAGGGATTTCTCCACCCGACAGAATTACTCAGAGGAAGTTGCTTCAGAGGTCGATCATGAGATCAGAAGACTCCTTGAAGAGTGTTACGCAGAGACAAGAAGGATACTTCAGGATAACGACGAAGCCTTCGAGAGAGTCGCTCAGGCGCTTCTCCGCGTAGAGACGATCGATGGAGAGCAGTTCGAGAGACTCTTCAAGGGCGAGGTGACTCCTGAGGAACTTCAGGCGGAAGTCGAGAACGAGAACCGCGAGATCGAACGCAAAAACAAGCAGGAAGCTGCAGAGAGTGAACGTCTCGAAGCTGAGAGACGCAGGGAGCTCGAGGAACAGAGACGTCTTGAGCAGGAAGATCTGATCGAATCAGCTGAGGCGCTTGGAAGGCCTAAGGACGTCATGGACTGGTCTGAAGAGCCGGAGGACAAATTCGGCTATGAGGAATATAAGAGGGCTACTGACAGGCGCAGGAAAGAAAAAGTCCAGCCTAAGAAGCTGACTGAGGAGAAAGAAAAACAGACTCCTGAAGTGCAGGCCGAAGAAGTGAAGCCTGCAGAAGCCGGGCCTGAAGAACCGGCTCCTGCTGTAGAGGTCACTGTTGAAGAGACCGCACCGGCGGAACCGGCTCCTGAGAAGGCAGCTGAAACAGAAGCCAAGCCTGCACCTAAGAAGAGAAAATCACCGGCTAAGAAGAAAACTGCAGAATCTGCAGAAGCTGCCGGCGAAGAAACTGCAGCTGAAGCCGCACCTAAAACAACAAGAAAACGCACTTCAAAGAAGAGCAAGGCGGAAGAAAAGCCTGCTCAGACAGACGACACTGCAAATACTGAAGAAAAGGATAAGAACTAATGAGAATAACTGTAAATGATTGCCTTAAACTTGATGCATTCGCAGGCTGCACAGTTCTGTCATGCCATGAAGGTCTGGACAGAAGAGTCAGGACTGTATCTGTTCTTGATGAGACCGATCTTTCAATGGGAGTTGAGAGAAACGGTATCAGGGAGCAGATGGTCATCACTCACTTCTGGAGCAGCAAAGGCGACATAGATGCACAGGTCAAAGCGGTACAGGGACTTGGGGAAAAAGAAGTAAGCGCACTTGTCATATATCTGAGCGACAAAGGTATAACAAGCGTAGACCGCAAGGTGTCCGACGCTGCGGAGACAGCAGGTCTGCCTCTCATAACGATCAGAGATGACGGAAGAGTCACTTATTCAATGCTTATTGAGCAGGTGCTCGATAAGATCCTGTATGGACACAATTACAGTGACAACATTCTTAATAACACGATTTATCACCTGCTCAACTTTGAGAAACACAGCAGCTTCCCGTTCGCACTGAGAGAAGCAGCCGTTAACAACGGGTATCAGGTGGTACTGCTGACTGAGGAGTTCAATCCTATTCTTACGGTCGAGACGAGACACGTGGTAAGCATTGAAGATGCTGTTCAGCATGCACGCAAACAGGAAGTGTTCCATCAGAGCACTTTCACAAGAGTTGAGATCCAGGGCGTAGTTACATACTGGGGAAGTATTGAGATCAAGAACACGAGATACATCCTCATGATCGTTGACAACGAGGATAACTATTCCGCCGCAGAGATGACCAAGCTGGCTGAAACGATCCAGCTTGCCATAGGAATGTGGAAGTACACGCCTGAGAGAGACTCAAGGGCTGAGTTCATCAAGTCGGCTGTACGGGGAGACCTCTCATTCTGCCATACACTGCTTGACGAATCCGGACTCCGCGGCATGCAGTTCCCGAGTGCTTTCCTCATCAGAGACATTGAGGAGAGCGAGCTCTTCGAGATCCTTGCAGATTTCAGGAACCGCTACGGATTCAGCTCGCTGACTGTCAACGAAGGAAATGAGACTTACGGCATCATCTACTCAGAGGAAGGCCAGGACAAGGGCATCTCCGTGAAGAATGCATGCCTTCAGATGTATGACAAGCTCAAGAGCGGACGCAAGGATGCGAGAATATTCCACATCACCGGAATAGAGCAGCTCGAGTCGGTAGTAGACGGATTCAAGCTCATCAACAGGACGAGCAAGCTGATAGAGAAGGTATTCCCGTACAAGAGAGTCTTCTCCAAGTACGAGATATCCATGGTCTGTGACTGCGTATACATGCAGACA
>CAMIWY010000304.1 GCA_946402595.1 uncultured Clostridia bacterium | reverse complement strand
CCGTAATAATAATCACACACAACAAGGCCATAACACCGATGGCAGACAGGGTCATCAGTGTCAGGAGCGGAAGGGTGGTCGATGTGACTGTCAATCCTGATCCGGTACCGGTTGAAAATATAGAGTGGTAGAAAATGCTCTGGAAGTCTACGCTTAGGGAAATAAAGACCTCGCTGGCGAGGTATCTTGCGATCTTTGCGATCGTCGCCCTTGGTGTGGGCTTTTTTGCCGGCCTCAGGGACTGCAAGGCTTCCATGGTAAATACCGCAAGGAAGTACCTCAGCGGGCACAACATGTATGACTACGAGCTGATCTCAACCTACGGGATCGATAATGAGAGCATTGAAACGGCGCGCGCTGAAGAAGGAGTATCCGGCGCAGAGGGAACTGTTCAGGTCGATGTCCTGGCCGAATCGGGAGGAGGAGACGAAGCCGCTCTCAAGGCGATATCGCTTCCTGAAAACATAAATACGCTGAGGGTAGTGACGGGCAGACTTCCTGAGGCGCCTGATGAATGCGTGGTCGATGACTACCATATCGACAGCGAGGGCTACAGGAGCGGGGATACGATAACCCTCACGGAATCCAACGACAAGGACACTTTAAAGAAATTCAGATACAGGGAGTACAAGATCGTCGGAACGGTCAACACCCCGGTGTATCTCGATTACCAGAGAGGCTCTACGGACATCGGCAACGGAAGTCTTGAGACATTCTTCTTCATAGACAGGGATTCCTTCGACACTGAATACTATACACAGCTGTATCTGACTCTTGAAGGCGGTGCTGAGCCTTTCACGGAAGAAAAAGAAAAGCAGCTCGATGATGCAGAGGACAGAATGAAGGACCTCGCCAAGAGGATCACTGCCGGCAGAAGAGAGACTGCCATGGCGGAAGCCCAGGAGGAGCTCGACGAAAAGATTCAGGAATATGAAGACAATCTGGCCAAATATGAAGACGAGAAAGCCAAAGCCGAAAAAGAGCTTGATAAGGCTGAGAACAAGCTCGACAAAGGCCAGAAGAAAATAAACAGCGCCAGAGAGGATGCGAATAAGGCGCTTTCAGATCTGGACAGTACAGTAGCCGGACTGCGCGCACAGCTCGATGAGGTGAACGCAGGCATCAGCCAGCTGAATGAAGGAAAGGCGCAGGCTGAGGCCGGGATCAGACAGGCTGATGAAACAAAGGCCGGTCTTGAGCAGCAGAAGGCCGCTCTTCAGGAGCAGCTTAAGCAGGCTGAAGCGGCAGCTGCGGCGGACCCTGAAAATCCGGAGGCTGCAGCGGCTGCGGAACAGCTTAAAGCCGGCATTGCTCAGCTGGATGAGGGAATAAAAGCGGCCGAAGAGGGCTCTGCCGGAGCTAAGGCAAGCCTTGCAGACATCGAGGCAAAGCTGGCTGAGGCAGAGGCCGGAAAGGCGCAGCTTGAGGCAGGACTCTCTCAGGCAGAGGCCGGAATTACCCAGGCGGAAGAAGGCCTTGATGAGATCAGAAGCCAGCAGAAGAAGATAGACAAAGGGCGCAAGACTCTCAGGAAAGAAAAGAACAAGGCAGAGTCTGAATTCGATAAAGCCAAGAGAGAACTCGATGACGCAAAGGACAAGCTTGACGAGGCTCAGGAGAAGATCTACGATATGGAGCTCGGTAATTCCTATGCCCTGTCAAGGAGCGATAACGCTGGGTATTCATCGTTCGACAGCAACTCGAGCATCGTCAGCAACATAGCCAAGATATTCCCTGTGTTCTTCTTCCTCATAGCTGCACTGGTATGCATGACTACAATGACGAGAATGGTTGACGAGCAGCGGACGCAGATAGGAATACTCAAGGCGCTCGGCTACAGCAATACGCAGATCGTAGGCAAGTACATGTTCTACTCCGGAAGTGCGGCTTTTCTCGGCGCGGTCACCGGGTTCTTCATAGGCTGCAAAGTCTTTCCGGCGGTAATATGGGATGCGTATACGATGATGTACGACTTCAGCGAAGACGTTGATTTTGTATTCGATCCGAAGCTCGGCCTGATATCGCTGGCGGCAGCCCTGCTGTGCTCGATGGGAGCGACCTGGGTATCCATATCTCAGGACTTCAGGGTTGCGCCTGCTGAGCTGATAAGACCGAAGACACCTCCTGCAGGCAAGAGGATACTGCTCGAGAGGATAAAGCCTCTGTGGTCGAGGATAAGCTTTCTGTACAAGGTGTCAATAAGGAACATTTTCAGAGACAAAAAGCGCTTCCTTATGATGGTCATAGGAGTAAGCGGATGTACCGCGCTTCTGATCGCCGGCATAGGTATACGCACTACAGTTGCTCTCGTGGCGGATCATCAGTTCAACGAGATATCTCTGTATGACTTCAATACTGTGTTCAGCAAGAACATGACTGAAGAGAGGCAGCAGGACTTCATAGATTACATGAAAGAGAATGCAGGTGTCAGTTCAGATCAGATCTTCTTCATGCACCGTGCGGAGGTGAGCGTCGAAGCGGGCAGCAGTTCATTCGATGTATCATGTTCAGCGGCAGAACCTGAGAATTTCGGTAAGTTCATTGACCTGCATGAAGGAAGTGCGCCGGTGGCCTTCCCGGGCGACGGCGAGGTGGTGATAGTTAAAAAACTCAACCATGACTACGGTATCAGCAAGGGCGATACCATAAAGATAAGAGACGGTTACCGTGAGGCGGAGCTGACCGTGGCGGGCGTATGCGACAACTACGTATAC
>CAMIWY010000303.1 GCA_946402595.1 uncultured Clostridia bacterium | reverse complement strand
TCATCCTTCGTGAGATACGCTTTGACTGCATTTCTTATCTGTGTCTTGGCTTTGCTGATATTCATTGTCTGCTCCTGCGCTCAGTAGTTCAGCTGTTCTGCTATTCTCTATATCCCCTCATGCAGCTCATCCTGCTGCAGCAATACTCTTATCGCCCACACCGGCACTGCCGGCAGATGGTAGCCGTCATCAACGAAGACGAACGCCGTCCTGTACGGCGGTTTTGCCTCAGGATACGTCCCGAGTCCGTCCGTGAAATATATGAGTCCCTTGAGGTCTGAAAACGCACCCTCTTTTATGAGCCTGTCCACATAGGTGAAGACCGGTCTGAAGTCGGTGCCTCCGAGGCCTCTTATCTCCATCGTCTCAAGGTATCTGTCAAAATCCTCTGTGCAGGTGATCACGGTGTCGTCCTGGATCTCCGCGTCGCACTGGATGATGTGGACGTTGATGTCGCGGAAGAATGACCCCTGCTGATTCAGTATACCATATGTCCTGCGGAGGAAGGTCTGCACCTCTTCGCCGGCCACAGAGCCCGAGGTGTCTATCGCTATGACAAAATCCCTGATCCTGCGGTCCTCTCTGTATTCGAGCGGCTCTATAAGCGGCATGTTCCCGTAGTGCGTCAGGCCGTAGGTGTAGTAGATGTAGTCGAATTCATCCTCGGATGTCTTGATCTCTTCTCCCATGGCCGCGAACTTTCTGAGAAAATCCGTATAGTCATATCTCTCGCGCGTCACGGCTCTGATGTTCTGGACGAGAGTACCCGCAGACTCGCCGCGGACTTTGCCGAAAATCTCGAGCTCCATCTCGATCTGCTTTGCGATGTTCTTCCACTGATCCTCATCGGTCAGGTTCACATCCTGAGACGGGCCGGATATGTGCTCGCGTGCCTGAGGAGCTGTGCCCTGTTTATGCTCTGCCGCGTACCATGTGCTGTGATCGTCAGGCGAAAACAGTTCTGCCAGATAGTCGAGCCTCTCTGCAGGGTACTGCATCTCCCCCAGCCAGGCGTATATCTTCTCTGCGGTCAGGTATTTTACCGCAGCCTTTATTTCACGTATGTATTTGTGCTGCCTGTCCTCCCTGTCCGATCTGGTGCATGTCAGGCCCAGATCGTTTATTGAAGCCTCGACTGCTATGTCGCATGACAGGTCCCATCTCTTTCTGTCTATCCTGCTGCCGACGAACGGATGCAGGAAGATGCAGTGCAGGATAAGGTGCAGATAGTTTCTTGTGATCTCCTCACGCGAATCCCTGTATACTCTCAGAACGTGCTCCGGGGCAAAATATATGCAGTCGCCGTCTGTCGAAAAGGTCCCATCATAAACAGACCTCCTGTGCATGCTCAGCGCCACATCCATGTAGCGCAGATTCACAAGGAGCCTGTTTCTTGATATATCAAGCACATCATTCGCAAGATTCAGGATCTCTTCGTTAGCCATACAGTCAATTACCGGTCTGTTTTATCTTCCGGCTTCGGTGTCCTCCGGAATATCTATGTAGTCGAGCAGCTTTTTGATCTTGCCTGTCGTCTCTGCAGCCAGGCTGTGATCCTCACCGCTTGCAGTTACGCCCACTACGACAGGTCCCTTGCGCGCGATGCCCGGAAAGTAGAAATCGCAAAGCGACTGGTCGCCTGCGGCATTGACGAGGATGCCTCTCCTCCTGCACATGCCTGCGATCCTCACATCCGTTCCGGCGTGCCCGGTCGAGATGAACGCTATGTCCATTCCTTCGAGGTCGTTCTCGTCGAACCTCCTGCGGTGGTATGTGATGTATCCCGAATCCGCAAGCTTCTGTATTATCGGCTCGCAGTCAGGTGCGACGACCGTGACCGAACCGACGAAATCATATATATTCACAAGCCTTCTCGCGGAGATTTTGCCCGCTCCGATGAAGAGGACATTCTTCTGCGACAGGTCTACAAACATTGGGAAATATAGACTCATTTTCTCTGCTCCTATCTAAATAGCGAACTTTCCGGATATATGCAAAGCTCGCTATGTATTGCTGATTACCTGTTTAGGATTGTACCATATCCCGCTACTCATAGAAGCGCTTCTTGATAAAGTGATTGAGTATCCCGCCGACGATTATGATGGCGAGTGCGATGTATATGACTTTGACTGCGGCTTCCTGCGTGTCGGCGATGGTGCCTCCGTCTGCCGAGAGCTCTACGTGGAGATTCTCCTTAGGCAGGCTTTCCGCGATGAAGGCGATGTCTCTGTCATACCATTTTGCCTTCTTCTTGCTGTATGCGGCGCACGGCATCTCCTTGTTGAGTGCCTCGACATCTAGCGTGAACTCCCCGTAACCGCTCGACTCGTCTGCCGGTATCCACTTGCTCTGATCTGCAGCTTCTGCCTCCGCCGCAGTCCCCGGATAAACGTAAGCGTAGCTTGTACTCGAGATGCGGATGACGGCTTTTATGCTGCCCCCTTCATTTGTGAGTTTTGCCTGCGTGATCTTGAAAAACTGCGAACTCGAGAGCGCATCGACATCGTATGTCCCCTCGTCGAAGTCTTCCGGGTAGACAGGCGTCATGCTGTAGATGAGAGTCCCGTCCTGGAGCGAGCGGTCGCGCTCTTCGGTCTCAACGCCAATGCCCTTTTCCTTGTCCTTGATGACCACAGGCTCCGCAGACACAGTAATACATGATGCTACAGTCAGCATCACTATGAACAGTATTACCAGTGCTTTTCTGTGTGCGTTGATCAT
>CAMIWY010000302.1 GCA_946402595.1 uncultured Clostridia bacterium | reverse complement strand
CGAAAGTAAGGTCACCGAGAGGCGCGAGAAATTTGCCCGTAGTCGCGATGTCCCCGGCGATAAGAGCATCCTTTCCGGCAATTTCAACAGCCTTCTTCGAGATCTCTACAAGCCTCCTGTTGAAATCCCCGACCTGGTTGAATATGCCGTTTTCCTCGAGCTTTACCCTGTTGGCCCCGAAAGTCGGCGCATATACGACGTTGCTCCCGGCCTCGATATACTCTTTCTGCAGCTGTACCATCACTTCAGGATGCTCGAGCACCCATGCCTCTGTGCACTTGCTGCTGTCATATCCTCTCTTCTGGAGCTCAGTCCCGTTGGCTCCGTCCAGTACAAGCGGAAAATACAGTTCCATAATACCCTCCGGTCTTCTTATATATAGTCAGTTTACGTGTGTTTGCCCAATTAATATCTGCATATTAAATATACCAAAAAATAATGGTAAAATGAATTCGGAGGAACGTATGATTTTCAATGACCCGCAGAACATAACGATCGAAGAACTGATGCAGCTCGCAGAGGAAGCCGGCTTCACGGCCTCAGCGCCTCTCAACATGGACGCACTCATATTCCGTCAGGAAGTACGTGACATGTGCTCTGCCGACCAGTGCCGCAGCTACGGCCGCAGCTGGAGCTGCCCTCCTGCAGTTGGTTCACTTGAGCATTCCGCAGAGATAGCGGGCAGGTATCACCGCGGCATCATCGTTCAGACGACCGGACAGATGCGGAGAGAGATCGACTACCACTCGATTTTTAAGTATAACGACCAGCATGTCAGGAATTTTGCCTCATTCGCAAGACAGGTGCGGACACTCTTCCCGGGCTGCCTTCCGATGGGCGCCGGCGCGTGCAGCATATGCAGGCAGTGCACCTATCCTGACCGCCCGTGCCGCCACCCGGACAAGCTGATAATATCCATGGAGGCATACGGCCTTGTCGTCAACGACGTGTGCAAGGCGTCAGGCCTCGAATACAACCACGGAGACAGGACCATGACTTTCACATCTTGCATCCTGCTTGACTGAGACCGTTTCGCGGGGGCAGATCAAACATATTATTGCAGATACAGAACAGACCGGGTATTGATAAGAGAGGTATAAATCATGACAGCAAAAGATATTTTTCTCGAGCTTCTCAAGCCGGACGGCAGGCCTGAGCGCCAGCTCGTCCAGTATGAGGCCCTCGAGATGGTAGTTGCGCACCCTATCGGCGCATATATCCGTCCGGGTTTCAGACCGGGTGCATCCATTACGGACCGCTGGGGCGTCAGGACCGACTGGCCCCTTGATGCACCGGGAGCCATGCCGCATGTAACTCAGGAAAACAAGGTCATCAAGGATATAACTCACTGGCGGGACTATGTTCATGCTCCGGATATCCTCGCCAACTGCAGCGATGACGCTCAGTGGGAACCGTTCCGCACCAAGGCAAGAGAGAAAGCCGGTGACAGCAAGCTCGTAACGGGATTCATCCCGACGGGTATTTTTGAGCAGTGCCACAATCTGATGCCTTTCCAGGAGGTCCTGACCAGTCTGTATGATCATCCGCAGGAAATGCATGAGCTGATCGCATATATCAACGAGTACAGGATGAAATATGTCAAGCTCATGATCGACAGGCTGCAGCCTGATGCAATATTTGCTCATGATGACTGGGGAACCAAGGATGCCCTCTTCATGAAGCCTGACATGTGGCGCGAATTCTTCAAGGAGCCTTACAGGGAGTTCTACGAGTACATCCGCTCGCGCGGCGTCATAGCCATCCATCACGCGGATTCCTACCTCGTCCCTATAGTCGAGGACATGGCCGAGATCGGCATCCAGGTCTGGCAGGGAACTCTTCCGGAGAACGACATCCCTGCTCTTCAGGAGCGTCTGCAGGGCAAAATGGTCCTGATGGGCGGCATAGGGGCTTCGATCGACCGTGCTGATGCCGGCGAGGAAGAAGTCCGCACATATGTAAGAGAAGCGCTTGAAACATACTGTCCGGGAGGCCACTTCATACCGTGCATCACCTACGGACTTGCCGGAGCAGTATTCAGACACATAGATCCGTGGATAGACGATGAGATCGCAAAATACAACAGCGAATACCATCTGCCGCGGTATATAGCAAGAAAGGATGCAGAGCGCAGGTCCCCTGTCATTCTCGCAGGCAAAACGTCAGATGCAGTCTCAGCCAAATCATCCGCATCCGCTGAAGTGACTGCTCCATCTGATACAGCCCAGGCAGCCGGAACTGCAAAACCTGCTTCTGACATACACCCTCTTCTCGAAGAGGTATCCGAAAACCTTCAGGACGGTTCGGTCGATCTGACAGTTGAGTCAGTCAGGGCGGCACTCGCCGCAGGTCTGGACGCCGCAGACATCCTGAACGACGGTCTTGTAAGAGGAATGAATGAGCTGGGAGAAGACTTCTCAAGGGGCGAGGTATTCGTACCTGAGATGCTCCGTGCGGCTGCATGCATGTCAGCAGCCACAGAGGTCCTCAAGCCTCTTCTTGCAGCCGGCAATACAGGAGGCCCTTCAGGCAAAGTCGTCCTCGGCACAGTCAGGGGCGACCTCCACGACATAGGCAAGAACCTCGTCAAGATAATGATGGAAGGCGCAGGCCTCGATGTCATCGATCTCGGATGCGACATCCCTGCTGAAGACTTCGTCCAGGCAGCGATCGAGAAGCGCGACGACGTGCTGTGCTACACCACCCAGACGCTGCTCGAGGA
>CAMIWY010000301.1 GCA_946402595.1 uncultured Clostridia bacterium | reverse complement strand
CAATGGTTGAGCGATATAATTCGGATCTCGCAAATACTCTGGGAAACCTCGTTAAGCGCACGATATCAATGGGAAATCAGTATCTTGGCGGAGTGATAGAGGACAGGAAGGCAAAGGAGGCTGTCGATGACGATCTGTATGAGGTCGTACTCGGAGCAAGGGCGAAGGTCGAGGAGAAAATGTCCACTCTCCATGTAGCGGACGCTGTCACGGACATATTTGATCTCTTTAAGAGATGCAATAAATATATTGACGAGACGACACCCTGGATCCTCGGAAAGGAAGAGGATAAGAAGGACAGGCTGTCTACCGTGCTTTATAACCTCTGTGATTCCATAGTCATAGGCGCATCTCTGCTGATGCCGTATATGCCGGATACCGCAAAGGCGATCCTCAGCCAGATGAATACTGAAGAGGCAGATTATGACAGGCTGGGTGACAGGGGTGCTTTTGTATCAGGAACAAAGGTAACGGAGGAGCCCGAAACCCTTTTTGAGAGAAAAAAGCTGGAGGATGTACTTAAAGAGGTTGATAAACTGTATCCGGCAGTGAAAGAAGAGGAGAGGGATAAGGCTCCGAAGGAGGATGCCGGGACGATCGGACACAAGCCGGAGATCACAATAGATGATTTTGACAGGGTTGAATTAAGGATAGGTGTAGTCAAGGCCTGTGAGGCAGTAGCGAAATCCAAAAAGCTTCTGTGCAGCCAGGTAGATGTAGGAGATAAGACATTACAGATCGTTTCAGGAATAAGGAAATATTATACACCGGAGGAAATGGTCGGCAAGAGGGTGCTTGTGGTCACCAATCTGGCACCGGCCAGGCTGGCGGGAGTAGAGTCTCAGGGAATGCTTCTCTGTGCGGAGGATAAAGAGGGGAACTATGTCCTCATGACCCCTGAGAAGGATGCGCCTGCCGGTGCCGAGGTGTGCTGATATGAGGGAGTTTACCATAGACAGCCGGGATATGAAGACAAAGGTGGCCTGCTATGTGTGGGAGCCTAAGTCTGAAGCGAAGGCTATCCTGGTGATGGCTCACGGCATGCATGAGTATCTGCTCAGATATCAGGAGATGGCTGAGTATATGGTCTCTCAGGGCATTATATTCACCGGACCGGATCATCTCGGACATGGAAGGACTGCGGTGAGCCCGGATGATTTCGGATATTTCTGTGAGCAGGATCCTGCGACTGTCGTTGTCCGGGATCTGCACAGGGTGAAAAAGACCATACAGGCCGAGCATCCCGGACTGCCGGTTTATCTCATGGGACACTCTATGGGTTCATATATCGCGAGAAACTATATAGAGCGCTACGGTACGGGGATCCAGGGCGTTATAATTCAGGGCGGCAATGACACTCCCAGACTTCACAGTATAGCCGGAAAGATATTGGTGAAAACATGCGCCATGTTTCACGGCTGGAGATACCGGTCCGGATTCATCACGAATCTGACGATGGGATCCTTTGAAAGAGCATTTCCCGACAATCCTTCGGGCTGGATAAGCAAGCGCCAGGAGGTTATAGACAGTCATAGGGAGGATCCGTACAGCAGCTTCATATTCACGCTGAACGGATATTATACTTTGATGGAGCTTACCTACAGGGCGGGAAATAAAAAGCTGATAGCAAACATCCCAAAGGAGCTTCCGATGTTTATCCTGTCAGGCGCTGAGGACCCTGTGGGAGAAATGGGCAGAGGCGTCCAGCGCATGTATGAGCTTTATAAAGCCTGTGGGATCAAAAATGTAAAGCTTGATATCAGACCGGGCGATAGGCATGAGCTTCAGAATGAAGAGGACAGATATCAGGTGTTTGAGGAGATAAAGGATTTTATAATATGAAAAGATTCATATCCGCAATAGCAGCAGTGCTGGTCTTTGTATCAGCAATGCTCACGGCATTGCCGGTACAGGCCTATGCGGGGGAGAATGTTATAACCTTCGGGGGGAGCGCGGCCGGAGCTTACGATACCGGAACCGGAGACAAGAGCAAGCCGTATCTGGCGCTCGGGGCAGATCTTTCGGCGGAACAGCTCGCATCAGTGCTTACAGCCATGGGGCTTTCCGGCACTAATATGTCACAGTACAACATAGTATATGTGACCAATGCGGAGGAGCATCAGTATCTTGATAAATACATTTCGCCGTCGGTCATAGGGACAAGGTCGCTCTCATCTGTGCTCGTAAAACCGGCGGAATCAGGACATGGCATAACTGTCAATGCATATAATATCAATTACTGCACTACGGGCATGTATAAAAATGCATTGCTCACGGCAGGGGTGGAAAACGCCGATATCATAGTCGCGGCGCCCTCATCTATATCCGGCACAGCAGCACTTATAGGGGCAATGAAGGCTTATGCGGATATGAAGGATGAGACACTCAATACCGCTGCTCTCGACACCTCACTTAATGAGCTTGTGACTACAGGACAGATCGAGGAGGCTGTAGAAGGTGCCTCGAAGAAGGACGTCGAGGAGATGATCGCTTTCATAAAGGCAGAGATCGCCGGCAAGGATCTGAATACAAGAGAAGAGATCGATGCGGCAGTCAGAAAGGCGATCAGTGATTATAATGAAATGGAAAAGGCAAACTGGTCATTGTCAGAGAGCGAGATAACACAGATCGTTGATCTTATGGTCAAGATCAAGGCGCTTGGCATAGATTACAACACCCTGCTTGATCAGGCGGCTGATATTTATGAGAAATTCGGAGATAAGC
>CAMIWY010000300.1 GCA_946402595.1 uncultured Clostridia bacterium | reverse complement strand
CCGATGCTCACCAGATATCTGGCTCCGAGGTCCGTCCAGATCCCCATCGAATCCAGCAGGACCCCGTCAACATCGAAGATCACCCCTTTTATATCCCGTCTGAAGTTCTTCATGCCCTGACCATTTCCTCAGTTACTTTCTTCAGCGAAGCGGTTGCTTCGTAAATGTTTTTCTGTCCGTAGATGGCACTGATCACGGCTATGCCGCAGATACCGCTGCCGGCAAGCTCAGGAGTGTTCTTCTCTGTGATGCCGCCTATGGCAACGACCGGTATCGACACGGCTTCGCATATGGCCTTAAGTGTTTCGAAGGAAACATCGTCCGCATCATCCTTGGAACCGGTAGGGAAAACCGCACCGACTCCGAGGTAGTCAGCTCCGCGCTTCTCTGCGAGCACTGCCTGCTCGACCGTCTGCGCTGAAACGCCGAGGATCTTGTCCGGACCGATTAGTGCGCGCACATCGCCCGCTTCCATATCGCTTTGTCCTACGTGGACACCGTCAGCATCCATTCTTACAGCGATATCCACATTGTCGTTGACTACGAACGGAACGCCGTACTCCCTGGCCATTGCCTGGAGCTCAACCGCCTCCTGATAGAAGTTCTCATCATCGAGATCCTTCTCTCTCAGCTGCAGGAATGTGACTCCGCCGTCAAGGCTTTCGCGGACCACGTCATACAGAGTCCTTTCGCCCAGCCAGTGCCTGTCTGTTACTGCGTACAGCAGCAGCGACTCCGCCAGTTTATCTCTCATATCTGCTTTCATATGCAAAAGTGCTCCTTTATCTGATCTCGTACTTTGCGCCTTCATCGAGAGTCTTGCCGTCCATGTTGAAGATGGCATCGATGATGCGGTTTCTGTATGTCGAATTGCCGTCGCCTTCCTGCATGCGGCTCCAGCCGATCTCTCCGGCAAGGCCCATGGTGCATACAGCTGCCGCAGCTGCATCAAGAGGTGCTTCAGGGTTGGCCACAAGGAAAGCTGTCATCATGCCTGAAAGCTGGCAGCCTGTGCCGGTGATCCTGCCCATTTCAGGCCTGCCGTTTCTGATGACATAGCATCTGTCAGCATCGGCAACCAGGTCGATAGCTCCTGTGATGGCTATGACAGAGCCGGTCTTCTTTGCCAGGTCCTTTGCGAACTTTACTGCGCTGTCAAGTGATTCCTCGGTTACTGCATCTGCTACATCGGCATCTACACCCTTGGTGGTGCCGCTTCCGAGAGCGAGAGTCTTGATCTCGGAGATGTTGCCGCGGATCACGTTAAATTTGATTTTATCCATCAGTCCTACAGCTGTATTGGTACGAAGAGCTGATGCTCCGGCACCGACAGGGTCGAGAAGAACGACATGTCCGAGCTCATTGGCTCTTTTTCCTGCGCGGTACATTCCCTCGATGCTGCTCTTGTTGAGCGTACCGATGTTGATGTTGAGTCCGCCGCAGATAGTCGTGATGTCTTCAACGTCTTCCGGCTCATCCGACATGATAGGACTTCCCCCGCATGCCAGAAGCACATTGGCTACATCGTTTACGGTCACATAGTTAGTGATGTTGTGGACCAGCGGTACATTCTTTCTTACATTCTCAATACACGTTCCAAGCATATTCTCCTCCTTGTACAAACTAAAAAAGCAGATATGCCTGTAGGTCATATCTGCCTTAATAACTTGCTTAAACAAAACGGCTATGTATATCCCTACGTTGGCATTATCCAAATCAGGTTATGGGTCCGGGACGCACCTCCCGTTCTCAGCCTGCCTGCGCAAGCTCCCCTTTTGTCTATATTACATTACTCCTCATCAGGTTCTTATGCAAGGGGTTTTTATGCTTCTTCCGGCTGCAATTCCCTGACGGACCGGGTGCACAATCCGCACTATGTTCCGGGAAATGGATGTTCTTGCTAAACAGAGTTTAAGAATTTCCGGCCATTCTTTGTGCTACACTTTCAATATGTAAAGATCACTTTACCTGAGAGCCGTATACGTGAGGAAACACAATGGATTATAAAGGCATAACAAGATCATTAATATACAAAACGGCAGCGCTGATGCTTGCGCTGGCGATGGTACTGGCGTCTGTCATTCCTGCAGCTGAGATCAGCGCTTATGCTGCTGCTGAAGAGAAGCCGCAGACTGTGCAGGAGCCTGAGGTCAGACCGGAAGCAACAACCATAAGCAATTACAGCAATTCTTTCAACAGCTGCCGTGATGAGGATCTGATCATAACAGCAGATATCACACCTGCCGACGGAAGAGATGTGCAGCTTCAGAGGTACAACAGTACTGACAGCACATGGGCAACTATCACGACTGTAAAGGCAGTCCCGGCACCGGAACCTCCGGCCGAAGAGACTGCAGCAAAGGAAGAAACTCCGGAAAAAGATGCTGAAACTCCCGTAACTGCAGAGGTCAGGCCGGCAGATACGAATACCGTTCAGGTGAGCATCAGTGTGCCTTCGGAAGAGCGCATGAAGACATCATCTGTATGGCGGATCTATGTGCCTGCTACAGACAAGGCGTCTGCTGCAGTAAGCGGAAACATCAGCATAACCACGAGGAATGTCGAAGACATAGACCTGTCGGCAAGATCAGCCTGCATCTACAGGATCACTCCGGACGGCAAGGGATACATGATCTATTCCAGGAACGCGAACGCTGAGGTAGCTCAGGCCAGCACGACAAAACTCATGACAGCTGTCGTGCTTCTCGAGAGCGGACTCATCGAT
>CAMIWY010000299.1 GCA_946402595.1 uncultured Clostridia bacterium | reverse complement strand
TCGAAAGTGATGCCTTTTCTGAAATCGCTAGCATAAATCATATTTTATTACCTTTCCTCTCTTAAGAAATAGCTATTAAGTATTATATCCTTCCTGAAGAAGAATTATCTGTGTAAGCTGTATCCTCTTAATGTTCTTCTTATGAGTACTGTTACTGAAGACCTACAGCTTCACCGATGATCCTGAATACATCATTCATCATAACAGAGAATGCTGCTTCTGTCTGCATGAATTTTGCTGCAAGCGGCTTGGTTGCAAGCATAGTGCTCAGGCTTTGCAGCCTGGACATTGTGTCCGCATCAGGCTGATTGCCTGTCATCTGAGCAGTCTGCAGCTGGATCTGAAGCGTCTGCAGTTCACCGAGCATTTTGGATACGTCAGGATCCTGCTCCACTTCTTTTCTCATTCTGTCGAATTCCTTGAATTCATTTGATTCTTTGAGTGCTCTGGCCAGGCCATGAGCTTCATCATATACGTTCATGGTGCCTCCTATACGTAAAGTATTATCGGTATGATCACAGGATACCTGCCGGTAGTCTTGTAGATGAAAGACTTCATGTCAGACTTGACAGCCTTTGTCAGAGCTGCCTCATCACCTGCAGAACCGTTCTCAGTACACCTGCCTATTGTATTGTAGACTATACTGAGCGCTTCATCAAGAAGGTCCTGATGCTCCTGGGCATAAACGAATCCTCTCGTACGCAGCTCAGGTACTGCCATAAGTGAGCCTGACGATTTGTCGAGTACCACTGCAACGGTTATAAGTCCTGACTGTGACAGATTCTTACGCTCCCGGAGAACAGCATTTCCGACATCTCCGATACCGAGCCCGTCTACAAGAACATCCTCACCTGATGTGAATTCACGTATTACCCCGGCGTTCCTTCCGTCGATCTCAAGTGCATCGCCATTGGCGAGTACGAATATGTGGTTGGACGGCTGACCGAGAGACTGGGCAAGTCTTGCATGCTCGATGAGATGTCTGTACTCACCGTGCGCAGGCAGGAAGAACTTAGGTCTGATGATGGTATGTATCAGCTTGAGCTCTTCGGATGATGCGTGTCCTGATACGTGGACGTCCATCGCGGATGCAAGCACTACCTTGACGTTCTTCTCATACAGCTGGTTGACGACCTGGGATATTACCTTTTCATTCCCCGGTATCGGTGATGATGAGAACACGACGACGTCGTTCTTCTTGAGCTTGACTGACTTGTGATTGTCATAAGCCATTCTCGTAAGCGCGGACATCGGCTCGCCCTGGCTGCCTGTAGTGATGATCGTAAGATTCTTATCCGGGATATTCTTGATCTCAGAGATCTTTACGAATATCGATTCCGGTATGTCATCAAGGTATCCGAGCTCACGCGCCAGACTGAGGACGTTCTCCATCGATCTTCCGGAAACAGCGATCCTTCTGTGATGCTTCATCGAAGCTTCCATGAAATACTTGATCCTGTGGACGTTCGATGAGAATGTAGCAATGATGATACGCTGCTCGGTGTTGTTGAATATGTCATCGATCGAGTCTCTCACGACAGCTTCGGACGGTGTATAGCCCTGTCTCATTACATTGGTGCTGTCACAGAGAAGAAGGTCAACACCTTCATCACCAAGCTGTGCCAGTCTTCTCAGATCAATGACCTTGCCGTCAAGCGGTGAGTAGTCGATCTTGAAGTCTCCTGTATGGATGATGTGTCCGCCCGGAAATCTGATAGAAAACGCCATTGAATCAGCGATGCTGTGATTGGTCTGGATGGCCTCTATCCTGAATGAGCCGACAGTGAATATGTCCCCAGCTCTGATGATATGCTTTTCTGCATTCAGACCGTGTTCCTCGAGCTTGTGATCAATCAGACCCATTGCCAGAGGCGAAGCGTAGACCGGAACGTTCAGCTCCTTGAGAAGGAACGGTACTCCTCCGATGTGGTCCTCGTGTCCGTGCGTTATGATGAGACCTTTGATCCTGCTGCTGTTCTCCTTGAGATAAGTGAAATCCGGAATGACGATATCTATACCGAACATCTCATACTCAGGAAATGCAAAACCGCAGTCGATTATAAGGATCTCATCCCTGCATTCGATAAGCGTGCAGTTCTTACCGATCTCTTTCATGCCGCCAAGCGGAATAACTCTGTAAGGAACAGTCTCTTTGACCTTCTTCTGCTTCTTCCTGTCATTCCTGGCGATGGTTTCCCTGACACGGCTCGGTCCGCTCGTGCGGACTTTTGCTGCAGTGTTGTTTGTTTTTACGTTTCTTTTCCTTTTATTTCGAGGCTCGGGAGCGCTGCTTTTTACAGCAGCTTTCCCGGTGCCGGTTTTATTATTTCTTTTTTTGTAGTTGTTCTTAAGTCTTGCCATATTGATTCCGGCCGCTACTTAACTACGAAGTTGACGATTCTGTTAGGAACAACGATTACTTTTACTATGTTCTTTCCTTCAGTCGCCTCTTTGACCTTTTCGAGTTCTCTGGCGGCCTGTTCTGTTACCTCCTTGCTTGAATTGTTCGGCAGCAGGAGCTTGTCCTTGAGCTTGCCGTTTACCTGAACGATGATCTCGATCTCATCCTTGATGAGCGCTGATTCATCGCATGCCGGCCATTCATGACTGTAAAGTCTGTCCTCGTGGCCGAGCTGATTCCACATTTCCTCAGTGATATGAGGTGTGAACGGATTCAGGACTACGAGAAGTGTCTCGATAACCTTGTTGAACAGGGGCAGGTTCATCTCTGCACT
>CAMIWY010000298.1 GCA_946402595.1 uncultured Clostridia bacterium | reverse complement strand
GAGACCGGCAACTGGTGCATCATCAGAAAGGATGCCGACCTTAAGGATGCAGCGCGCAAGATCGCTTTCTTCAAGATATGCAACAGCGGACAGGTGTGCATCAACATAAATCAGGTGGCAGTTGCTGAAGAGGTTGCAGACGAATTCCTTGAATGCCTCAAGGCGGAGATAGTCAGGCAGGTCGGAGAGCATCCGTGTATGAATCCTGAGTATCCGTGCCTCATTACAGACGCGGCATATAAGAAGTGCGCTGACGAGGCAGACAGGTACAGAGAACGGATCGTCTTCGGAGGTATGGGTGACCAGGCTGCCCGCAAGTATGACACGACCGTCATCTATCCGGTGGGCATAGACGAGGAGATAGTCACACATGAGCTCTTCTGCCCGCTCCTTCCGGTGGTCCCGTACAAGGATGCAGACATAGACAAGGTGCTCGAGGTAATAGCATCGAGAGAGCACGGACTTGCACTGTACATATTCACGAGTGACGTGAGATGGGCGGACAAGGTCATGAGGACCCAGCAGTACGGAGGCGGCTGCATCAATGAGGTATGCATACACATGATGGTCAAGGGCGTACCGTTCAACGGCACAGGACACTCGGGTATGGGAGCATATCACGGAGAGTGGGGCTTCAGAGAGTTCACACATCCGCAGACAGTGCTCTTCGGACAGACTAAATTCAACCTGCCGCTGAGAGTGCATCCGTACAGCGGAGCTGCAAATGCATATAAGGACAAAGTCATAAGGGTATTCGAGAGATAGAGTGCCCTGAAGTGCCGGGAGCAGCGATGGCCTTTGCCCTGTACCTGTACGGAACGAACATAGTCGGACCGGTCAATAAGCTACTGTGCTGTTCTTGAAAAACAGCTGAGAGGCAGGGGCGTTGAGTTCAGGCCGGCCATGGAGATCGGCTCCGTGGGAGCGATCGTAAACATGCTCCTCAGAGGCTTTGGCGTCTCATTCCTGCCGGAATTCGCAGTTTCAAAATATCTGCAGACAGGGGAACTGGCCAGGCTGGACACGGAAGATATTGACATTGAGCTGTATTCGTATTTAATATACAGCAGAGACAGGTGGCTCAATCCTGTTATGAAGGAGTTCATCCGGATAGCTGGAGAGAGTCAGAAGGAAAGGTGATCATGCGCAACCTCTGGTACGAGAGTACGATCCACAGACAGATAAGGGACAAGCGCTCTGACAGAAAGCGCCGCATTGGTAAGGACATTGACCGTTACGGCAAAGATGTCCTTGCTTCGGATGAGCTGAAGCAGGCTTTTGAGCAGACACATCACACCTGGTCGACTGTCGGAGAGCACACGCTCAGAGTAGCAGCCTCCAGCGTGATGATCAGCTACGCTTTGCGCAAGCTGAATATCAAGGTCAACATACCTGCCGTAATAATCGGTGCACTCTGCCATGACCTCGGCATACTCGGAAGAGATACCAAGTTCGAGAACAATAAGGAATGCAGCAGGGAGCATCCGGGCGAGTCGGTAAAGGTCGCAAGAGAGCTGATCCCTGATCTGACCGAGCACTCTGCAGATATCATCGAGCGCCACATGTGGCCGGCGGGACAGAGCAAAGCGCCGAATTCCCTTGAAGGTGTTATCGTCTCTGCTGCGGACAAGTACTCCGCTGTCAAGGACATTGTCAAGGGAAGCGATGTAAAGCACACAGGCGTGAAGAATGTCGCTCATGATCAGGCCGAGAAGCTGAAAGAGCAGGGGCGCACACAGACAGAGAAGGTCCGTGAATTCAGCCGCGAGCTGCAGGAAAAAGTCAGAGATCAGATATATAAGTAGAAGTACATAGTTCCGGCTGTATCCGGGTATAATATAAGCGCGTTGCCGCCGGGTAACAGACAGATAATGCATCTGCCTCCATGTCGTTAGGCCATAGAAGACATGGAAGCCGGTGCATATTTTTTAGGAGGAAAATGGTATGGAATGGATAATGCTGCTGATTGCCGCCGTGCTTGAAGTAACCTGGGCAGTCTTCATGAAGATGTCGGAAGGATTCACCAGGATGCTCCCGAGTGTGATCACCGCTGTAGGGTACATTGCGAGTGCGGTATTCCTTGCGCTGGCGATGAGGAAACTGCCGCTCGGGACTGCATATGCGATGTGGACCGGGTTCGGGATCATGGGGACTACTATTCTCGGCGTGCTGCTGTTCAAGGAAACCATGAGCCTCGCGCAGGCAGGATGCGTTTTGATGATAGCAGGCGGGATCATCGGACTTAAGCTGCTTGCGTGAAGGGGAGTTTTTGCGATTGGTGTGCATTTTTTTGAAATAATCTCAAAAAATGTACACCAAAACCAGAAGAGTATCAGGGAAATTGCAAAAAAGAAGTGGGATCAATGTCCGTAAAGCACGTAGTGGTGCGATGAAGCGACACGTGCCTATAAAACGCGGACAAATTTTGCATCTCCGAATGACTCCGGGAGATACATGAAGCATTCGGTAGAAGTTAGTGTACATTTTTCAGCAAAATATAATTAAAATGAACAACAAAACAAAAAAGTCCTTCGGAGGTATGCCATGTCACATCGAAAAGAACTGCGGCATGATGGTATAATATTGATGTAATCAACCGGAGATGATGCTGAGATAGTGTCAACTGATCTATTGAAACAGCGATAGGCATACGTCGTATGCTGAACGAGGAGGCAAATAATGAAGACGTTGTTTAAAGGCGGAACTATCTATGACGGAACAGGCGCAAGGCCGTATAC
>CAMIWY010000297.1 GCA_946402595.1 uncultured Clostridia bacterium | reverse complement strand
CGGGATTAAGATGTCATAGTCCTCAGGCATTACCATCTGCCGGCTCTCTTCATCTATCAGCATCCACAGAGCCTGTCCGCGTACGATGACTCTGCCCGCACACTCAATCTCATAGAATCTCGGGAAGAATACATGCATCATGTCTCCCTGCCAGCTGCGGACAGTGATCTCTTCATCATAGGCCGGCAGCTCCTCTATCTCAGCCTGCTGGCGTGTGATGATCCACAGCAGACCCCTGTCAAGCGTCCTGTCTCTGGTACAGCCGAGCTCCTCAGTGTGCGCGATCGAAGCTTCCTCCATAAGACGGAAGAGCTCCGACATGCGGAGCTTTCTTGTCATATCCACCTGTTCACTGCGGATCAGGATCTTCTTTTCATATGTAAGGCGGGCCTGTTTCTCTTCCATTTCTCTTTCACTCTGCCACGAATGGATCAGAAGCCCCGGCTTCCGGTCCTCTCTTCCGTATCAGCATGTTGCCGGATACTATTTCCTGTACTGCTCGACCTTGTCGAGAAGCTCTCCGAGTGTAGTGATCTTGTTCCACTCCTTGCGCGGGATGCGGACATCGAAAGTGGATTCCACCTTGGTGATGAGCATGATCAGACTCAGCGAGTCGATGTTGGTGTCAGTGTTGATCGTCGATGACTCGTCGAGCTCTGCGTTCTGCAGTTCAGGGATAAAGTCATGGATCAGTTTGATCGTCTTTGCTCTCATCTCATCACGTGTAATAGTTGCCATTTCTGTTATCTCCTCCTGAAAAGCGTTCTGCCCCTCTGCTATTATAGCACCGCTGCTGTCTGTTTCATGCAAAATGTCAGCGGAAGACCGTCAGTTCACCTTACTGCTGATACTTTCTTCCCAGCTCATATCTTCTCAGCTTGCCTGTCATGGTGCGCGGCAGAGGTCTGCCGAACTCCTCTATCCTGTACACCTGCTGGGATCTCAGCATCGTCTTGTTGTATTCAACTACTGCTTCCTTGAGCTTTTCGACATCAGAGCCCGCTCCTGCCACCAGGATGGCCCTTCCGTCTCTCTCAATGAGAGCGATGTCTTCCTGACCGCTCCTTTCCGCCAGGTCGTGCTCATACTCAGGGCAGTATATCTTGGTGCCGTCCGCCATGATCAGCACGTCCTTCTTGCGGCCCTGCAGATGGAGTCTGCCATCCTTATCGAAATATCCGAGGTCACCCGTATACAGCCTGTAGCCTTCTTCCAGGTCAGGATATCCGAGGTATCCCTTCATCATGCAAGGTGTCGCAACGGTGATCTCTCCATCGAATTCTATCTGTATGTCTGCTCCCGGGCACGGATACAGCGCCTCCGGCTCATCCAGATCCTGAGTGATCGCTATGCCGCTCGATGTCTCAGTCAGTCCGTATCCAAAATATGTATTTATGCCTTTTTCTCTCAGCTTGTCAGCGATCTCCGGAGTGCAAGGTGCCGCTCCGATAAGCACTGTCTTCAGCTCAGGATTGAGCGCGTTATACCTGACCAGCGCCTCTACTATAGAAGGTACCGCAGGCAGTATGGTCGGTCTGAATTTAGCCGGTGCAGCGAACAGGTCACGCACATCAGAGCAAAGCGCTATAGTCGCTCCGTATGCGAGGCCCCACAGCAGGCTGCAGACGAATCCGAATACATGCGAAAGCGGCAGCACGCAGAGGATCCTGTCCCCTTCTCCGCAAGCCAGCATGCTCTGGCCGCTCCACGCACTGCAGCACAGAGACTTTGAAGTAAGTCTTACTGCCTTGCTTCTGCTGGTAGTTCCTGACGTGAAGAAGAGCATCTCACCATCGCCTCTCTTCTCAGTCGCATTGATAACGAACTTATCCGCACCTGCGACTGCTTCCTCCAGCACCTTCTCCGGCATCATCGGGTCAGCCATGATGATGCAGCGTTTTGCATACACCGCGGCGAATATCTCGACGACAGCGTCCACCTCAGGTTTTGCATATACATAATCAGTTCCGGGGCCCTTGGTCGCGTAGAACGCAGCCCTCTCTCTTATCTTCTCAGCGAGCTCTTTGTAGCTGACACTCCCGATATTTCCGCCCTCAGTAAGATACTCAAGAGCGGTCCCCTCTCTACCGGCAAAAACCTCAGTCAGCTCTATAAATGAATTGTATTTAGTCATACTAATCTCCCTCTTACCGACAGGTAAATTTAAGCTCTTGTTTTGCCTTGTCTTCCTTGATAAATCAGTATCACAATCATATAATAATTTACAAAGGTTCACCACCAAAATCTGCAAAAAAATGTCATTTTTTGTTGAAAAAATCACACTTTTGGCGGTTTCCATCCGGGTGAGATCTGCAACACCGCAGTTCCCGCCTTTACAGTCATATTGATCATTTTAAGGAGGCAAAAAAATGGCTGATAAGAATATGAAAATCTGCATCATCGGCGGAGGCCCGGCAGGACTTTCGGCAGGTATGTATCTCGAGCAGAAGGGTTATGAGAACTACACTATCCTCGAGAGACTCGACCGTGTAGGCGGAAAGTGCTGGTCCCCGCATTACAACGGCAAGCGTTATGAGATGGGCGCTATCATGGGTGTTCCTTCATACTACGCTGTACACGATGTAGAGGAATTCTGCGGCATCACTCACGACGGTCCGCAGCTCAATCGTAACTACAAGGACAAGAACGGCAAAGTCATCGAGCCGTTCGAACCTAAGAAGAACATCCTCAAGATCCCTAGACTTCTCAAGATGAAGAAGCAGCTCAAGGAGTTCGGTGAGC
>CAMIWY010000296.1 GCA_946402595.1 uncultured Clostridia bacterium | reverse complement strand
AAAGCTTACAGAGCTCTCGCATCTTCCGGGCAAAACAAAAGAGGTCGGAGAGACTGCCGGAAGAGAGATATACATTTCATGGGAAGATGCCGTTGCGAACGCTTACGGCAGATATGAGGTGGTCATAGACAGGTACAGGAGCGGATACTATAAGACCCGCCTCCCTTATGATTACGACTTCTTCAGAGCTCAGGGTGAGCTCATGGAAACCCTCGGTAACATCGATGCTGCAAAACACAGCATCATAAAGGATGCAGAAGAGCTGCGCGGAGATATGGACCGCAAGGCCAGAAGCATCAGGAACAAGGCTCTTACAGACATAATAACAGCCGGGTACGAGACCCGGCAGGAACTCAAGAGCATGAAGAACGACGCAGAACAGCTGATACAGAGCAAAAAGGAAGCGGCTCTTGAAAGCATTGAGTCTGTCCGCAAGGAATTCTGGGAGACTCTGGACAGATATCTGTAAATAATTAGTCCTTTAGGGAATGACACGCATTTCTATCAACGTGATATTCACATTGTGTATGAGGTTGGAATAGAGTTCTAATCAGCAGACTCTTTCCCTGACTTATCTTCCTTTGGAGACTTATTCTCTTTTCCGGCCTTTTTACCCTTTGGGGCCGCATTCTCTTGCCGGTCCTTATCGTCCATACGCGAGTGATTTGTTACCTTGCTGATGTGGCTGTTGCGTATTGAGAAGGTCTTGCCGTTATTCGAAACCAGCTCCGTCTTCCTGAGCCCCATTTTGGTGACGGTTCCTGCACTTGCATCCCTGATCTCGATATAATCCCCTACTTCGAAAGTCCGGCCTGTAATGATCATGATGCCGGCAAGGATGTCAGAAATAATATCCCTGAAGCTCATGCTGACTGCCAGTCCGACGAATCCCGCAGAAGCGAGAAGCGCACGAGCATTTACGCCCAGATATCCAAGCGCGAAGAAGATGAATGCAATAACCGCTGCATAGAACAATATGTTCATGATCAGTGAACTGATCGTACGGCCTCTATTGCTCAGCACCGGATCCAGTAATGCCGACATCGCTTTAAGAAATGCCAGGAACAGGAACAGTATGCATAAGTGGAGTAATATAGCCGAAATGGAGAATATATTCAGTCCGTGTGTCCACTTTCCAGCAAACAGATAGTCAATAACCGTCTGGTCCCCGGAAGAAGACATGTTTCTGACAAGTACAACCGTTCCGATGCTCAGTGTGAATATAAACAGCAGCATTTCAAATGCCGACAGTGCCTCACGTGTCGGAGTAACATTTCTGTAGAAATGGTCCTTGCTACGTTCCACGCTCAGCCTATCATCATTGACTCTGAGAAGTCTGCTGTTCTTCTCTGCTGCTTTCTGTATGAAGGCCGATAGTCTATCGAGCTTTTTCTTAGTGAACTCATTTATTATTACTGCATCATCCGTATTATACGGACTTCTCTTAAGCAGATTGTGGCACAGCATCTTGATTATGAGCAGACACATCAGCGCGTAGAGTGCGGCGAATTTCAGTCCGTCGTACATCATCTCTTTTTCCCCGATGCCGTAGTAATAATACTTGTCGCCATGTGCTGATGAGACGGCGAAATACGGCTTGCGGCTCACCTTGATGAAACCGAGGTATGAATCGTCACGGTCCGACTTCTTCAGCTTGGTGCCTGCCAGTTTCTTACTGCTGGCAACATCTGCAGCTCCTGTCTCAGGATCGATTCCGATGATAAATCCGTTCTCCGGAGCCATGACAGAAGCTACATCGCTGATATTGTTGAAGCGTACCCAGTTATGTTCTTCCGGATCAACCGCAATGAGGAGCGCTCCATAGGAGTCACTGTCAGAGAAGTCCCGCAGGCATATACCGTAATAGTCTCGCGTCAGCCCTGTCACTTCATCATCTACGTCAGCATGTGATATGCTTTCAACGCCATTGAGCAGCCGGCTGAAATCGGCCATTTCAGGATTCTCACGATTCAGAAGCGATATGTGCTTATACCTTGAGTTTGAGATCAGTTCATCGCCTTTTTCATCGAATATCATGATATAGTCGGCCTTGATGATCTCCGATGCTTCCTCGAGCCACTTTTCTTTCTGCAGTTCTCTGTTGCTGTCAATAAGGGCAGCAAGCTTCTTCGCATTTTCTATATAACGCGCCTGACTGCTTTCCCACTGTATGTCAGTACGCTCTTTGTCATCGTCGACCCTGTTGAAGAACTCCCTGAGAGTTGAATTGCCGCGTGAGGTCTGCAGGAAGACGCTGTCCAGAGACATTGTGAAAGCAGCGCCGCAATAAGCAATGAGCGTGCAGGCAACAACGAAAATACCAACTTTTCTCTTTATCACTTCAAAGCTGTAGCTGCTTAGCTGCTCATCAGTAAAGTATCCGCAGGTGAACCTTCTGAATATCGATATGAGCCAGATCGCCAGCGGTATGCACATGATCAGAATCAGGAAAAGCAGCACTATTGTGAATGCCAGCGTGCGCAAAATGATATCGTTCAGCGGAACCAGCATTACCGCCGCATCGTCAGGTACGTAATTGATATCGAAAGATTCAGTAGCGAAGGCAATATAGCTCCTGCCCTTGATGTGTATCACTTTGGAGACGATCTCTTCAGGGGTTTCGGCATCGGATCCGGTGTCATTTACAGTGCTGAGGAATCTGTTGAGCCCGAGTTCGGATGACTTGCTGAAATCCGAATACTGCCTTGTTGCGGCAGTGATCGAATAGTCACCATTCTTATCGGAAAC
>CAMIWY010000295.1 GCA_946402595.1 uncultured Clostridia bacterium | reverse complement strand
TCTTCGAGTTTCTGCAGTGCTGTGATCAGCAGGTTGTTCTCTGCATAAGCTCCGCCGATGATTGTGTTGACCGGCAGACAGCCCCATGGATCATCGATGCTGGACTTCAGCTCGAACTTGGTTACGAAGCCCGGCTTCCAGTCATCGTATTTGTACTTGACAACGTTTCTCAGCAGGAATACATTATCGAACTTCCATACTCCGTCTTCTCCAGGCAGTCTGTCGAAGTGGATGTAGTATCCGCTTCCTGCTGTCTCTGCTCCAGGAGCCGGTGCCTGATACAGTACGTGCATCAGTGGGTGGTTGTAGCTTCCGAGCTGCATCTCGAGGTCGATGATCTGAGTGCCTCTTCTGCATACACCAACTGTTACTTTGCCCGTCTCGTCATCCTTTCTGATCACGAATTCTGCATCCAGTTTCTTAGGGATAGCCGAGTTGTCACGTCCGAGCTGTGTTGCCATCTCTGCGCCCTGTCCTCCAAGGAGCAGGCTGACGGTGTACATACCGAGCTGGCCCTTATATGTGCAGTATACGCCGAGGATCGTCTCATAGTAGTTGTCTGCGAATGTAGGGTCCTTGATGTGGCAGCAGCTGACTGTTACTACAGGCATCGAGAATGGCTCGAGTGGTTCAGGCAGCACTTTCCTGATTGCCTCAGGCTGTGTCAGGTAAGCTACGTATGTTCCTTCCTGGCCTCTCATGTGTGAGATCTTGGAGAAGGACTTGAACTGTCCGTCGCCGATGGCAAAACTGAGTTCCTCATCTGCGAAGAGTGATGCGCCTACTTCATAGCCGCCTCTCGATGCAGGAGCGATCGTTCCGTCAACTACAGCTGAGCCTACTACCTTGACGCAGAGTCCCTTTTCCTCGAGAGCTGCCTTGAGTGACTGGTCAGGCTTGTATCCGAGTGAGAGTACGACTGCATCAGCGTCTACCTTCTTCTCTTCCTTGGTGTCTACGTTCTCGATGCATACTCCGTCAGGAAGGATAGCCTTGAGAGCGTTGCCGAGTTCATATTTTGCGCCGAGCTTGGCGAGTCTTGTCTGAACGTCTACTACATTGAGTCTGTAAGCATTCGGAGCAGCTACCTTGAGCATGTCTATGAATGTTACTTCAGCGCCTGTCTCTGCAAGATACTCACCTGCTTCAAGACCTGTGAGTCCTGCACCGATCATAGCTACCTTCTTGCCTGCGAGGTCTACCTTGCCGTTCAGAACGTCATTGACTGCGTATACATTGTCGCCGTCAACGCCAGGGATGCTTGCAGGGAAGATCGAAGTTGATCCTGTTGCAAGAACTACTGCTTCAGGCTCCATTGCAGCGATGTCATCTGCTGTAGCTTCGCAGCCGAGGCATACCTTGACGCCTGCCTTCTCCATATCCTGCTTGAGGTAGTCGATGAACCACTGCATTCTTTCCTTCCGAGGAGGCTTCTTGGCGAGGTTTACGGTTCCGCCCAGCTCTTCCTGTCTGTCGATAAGTGTTACATCAACGCCTCTCTTGGCAAGAGTAGCTGCTGCATACATTCCGCCAGGGCCGCCGCCGACTACTACAGCCTTGTGCTCACCCTTTACAGGCTCGAGATCTCCGTAACGGAGCTCGTTGCATGCTCTCGGGTTTACAGCGCACTCGAACGGGAGTCCCTGAGCATTGAGGCCGAGCAGTGACTCGAAGCATCTCAGACAAGCGATACACTTGTTCAGCTCATCCTCTCTGCCTTCCTGTACCTTCTTGCCCCATTCAGCATCAGCGATCCATGTTCTGCCCATGCCGACGAAGTCTACGATTTCCTCATCGAGGAAATTCTCTGCAACAGCAGGCTCTCTGATTACGGATACTGCGATCACAGGGATATTGACTACGTCCTTTATAGCCTTGATCATCGGCTTTCTCCAGCCCTGAGGGAATGAGATAGGCTCTACTGAGAAGCTGCCTGTCTCATACAGTCCGTCAGATACGTCAACGAAGTCGATGCCTGCCTCTTCAAGGCACTTAACGATCTTGATACCATCCTCGAGTCTGATCTGATCTCCGTCATATCCGATCTTGTCGAGGAACTCTACTACTGATACTCTGCAGCCGAGAGGGAAGTCAGGGCCGCACTTCTTGCGGATGTCCTCGATGATCTCGAGAACGAGTCTCATTCTGTTCTCGAAGCTGCCGCCGTATTCGTCATCTCTGTAGTTGGTGTAAGGCGACAGGAACTGCTGGAGCAGATATCCGTGAGCACAGTGAAGCTCGATACCATCGATGCCGGCCTTCTTGCATCTCAGAGCTGCATCACCGAACTGTCCTACCAGCTCATGGATCTCTTCGATTGTCATTGGTCTTGTTTCCTGCTGTGATACCTTGCATACTCTGTCAGAAGCAGATACGCATGGCTGTCCGCCGATCAGCGAGGAAACTCCTTCTCTGCCAGGGTGATGGAGCTGGATGAAAATCTTGGAACCGTGTTTATGAACGGCCATCGCAAGCTCTTTCAGTCCCTGGATGTGATAGTCTTTGGTTGCTGCGATCTGTCTGAGCATTCCTGCTCCGGTCTTCTCATTGACTCTGCAGATCTCCGGCATGATCAGTCCGCATCCGCCTGCAGCCCTGTCTTCATAATACTTGATCATTGCAGGCCCCGGTGTTCCGTCAAGGTTAGCAAGGTTAGTTCCCATCGGGGTCATAACCAGTCTGTTCTTGATTTCGACATTGCCGATCTTACCTTTTTCAAATAGCTTATCGTACATAGTTTCTCCTTTC
>CAMIWY010000294.1 GCA_946402595.1 uncultured Clostridia bacterium | reverse complement strand
CAACTTCTACAAGTTCTGTAAAACTCACAACGCCTCCTCCGGGGATGCTTAATTCATACTCTTCCCCATTTACTTCCCAGTGAAAGTCCACCGTATACACTACGCCGTAAATTGAAAACGACTCAGCCTCAAAGCTGATCTCTGTGGTCTCTCCGCCTTCAGAAGCGGCATCATCTTTTTGACCGGAATCCGAGGCGGATTCAATCTGCTCTACGCCATCCTCCGCAAAATGAAGGACAGTGGGGTCAGTATTCTGCGCCTCTTTGGATGCATCCGCAGAGTCAGAAGAATCGGCAGGAGCATCCTCAATCTGAATATTTACGCTCACAGGTGCCGCGGGTTCAATCTTACGGGATGTTCCGTCTTCTTCTGTCACAATGATCTCAATATCAAAGAAACGGGATGCCTGAGTATCAATCTCCGTTCTTTCGTCTCCCGACTCCGAAACGTGCTCCCTGGCCTGCTCAAGGCATGACTCATAGGCTTCTTCATCCGTTTCAGCAGTGATCTCACGCACCGAGAGTGCAGCACCTTCAGGAATCTTTGCATCTTCCGTATAATCCAGTCTGATCCTGTAGCCATCGCCTTCTGCTGTCAGTGTACCGGATTTGAATTCCTGTACTTCCTCTTCCTGAGGATCTTCCTGAGAATCTTCCGCCGGTAGATCAATGATTGTCTTTTCAACCTGCTTCAGAGAACGGCGGATCTCCTTAATGTTCTCCCTTTCATTCTTCTCCGCAAAAATAACATCCGCGGTCTTAATAATGGTCTTTTCAGCTTTTTTCACTGCGGGAAGAGTTTCTGCTGTCTCGCCCTCTTCCGCAGCCTGAACCGATTCTTCTGCCGGCAGATCTTCCGCCAGCACATCCTCTGCCGATTCATCTTTCGTCAGCTCATCTTCATCTTCCGGAGCAGCATCCTGCCCGGTCTCTTCTTCTCCGGTCTCATTTTCCGGATCAATGTCAGAATCGGAAGCATCTGCGAGATCAGATTCATCTTCTTCCGGAATGACTTCCTGAATAGTTTCTTCCTCCTCCCAGTCGATCTGGTCCAAATTAAAATCGCATGCAAACCAGCCGGTGACTGTTTCGCCGGCTGAAAGGGGATTTTGCTCCGCGTCATAGGTTATCTGGTTTTTTTCGATCGTATAGGGAATGAATGTAAAGATCAGGTCCTGTCCAAGGTAGCTGCCGTCCTCATAGACATTCTCTGCCCTGACCACAGCACTGATATATTCCAGCGCGCCGTCCTGAAGGAGTTCATCCGGAGCACGGTCACCTTCTACTGCCTCAGCGCCCAGGTACTTCCGGTATTCAGGATCGGACTCAGAGAATCCCGCCGTAATGCCGTTTTCATTTTTATTGATCGCGTCAATCTGATCATCTGTCAGATGTATATTTTCGGGCAGACGATATCTGGCAGTCGGATTTGTCTCATTGAGGCCTCCTGCCGGAATGGAATAAGCCAGATACATTTTGACCAAATCAGTCGATGCAAGTTCTGTATCTTTTTCAACCGGTCTCCAGTCAGAGATAAACGCGCTGTCTGCCGGGATCTCTTCCCCTTCTTGCGCATGGAAATAATAGAAGTCTGTGTTTTTAGTAAGCACAGCTTCCATATTCAGAGGATCCAGTTCCGGAATATACGGCTCTGCATAGACAGCCTCTTCAGCCGCCGCAGCGGTCTCGTCGGTCTCAGCGCTCTGAGTCTCTGATGTCAATTCAACCTGCTCTGTATCACTCTGCGCACTTGATGCTGCATCCTCTGATTCTTCAGAGACTTCATTTTTATAGCACTCTTCACTATGTGTATGCGCTTCTTTTCCGCAGACAAGGACTTTCTCGTAACAGGCGTCCGTATGATGATGCCCGTCACTCTCTTCCATTCCGCAGACCAGAGTTTTTACCTCTCTGTAGCAGGAATCGCCGTGCACATGCTCGGAGAGCTCACAGATCAGATTTCCGTCTGCGTCAAAACACCCATTGTCGGCAGAATGCTGATGTTCAGGAATCTCACAGTCAAGTTCCCAGCTCACCTCATAGCAGCTGTCATCATGATGATGGCCATCGCTCTCTTCCTGGCCGCAGATCAGCCTTTCTTCATAGCATTCATCACCGTGCTGGTGCTCTTCAATTCCGCAGGTCGCATTCAACTCAAGCGTGATTGCCGGCAGGATCAGTGCATAAGTCGTGATAAATACAACGAACGCTGAAAATATTGAGACAAATCTTGCCAGAATCTTTTGCGTGTGCTTTTTTCTCAATGTTTCTCTGACTTTATTAAGCGAGTCTTTCATGTCGGATTTCCCTCCCCTATGCCAGAGTCCTTAAATGTCTTTCATTTCAAGCAAAATCACAGAGCTCAAGCGCCTTCTACTCGTGCCTTGCCTTTCCGGCACGGTGCATATATTGTTTATCCTTCTCAGATTGTTTATCATACTCAGACTGAAGTTCAGTCTGTGCTTTTATCCATGCATCATGCAGCCATACAGTATATGCAGCCTATGGCACTAATGCAGAAATTGGCATACTAAAACTATCATAGCTTCAGTCTACAATATTGCCTGTCACATAAAACGTCAAATCAAGTCATAATAAAGCGTCGAATATTTTTTGATAATCCGGATGTTTGACACCTGGATACTCTGAAAGCCAGTCCTGGCTTATTTTTTTGCGCAAATATAAATTTTGTGTATTGCGTATATGCGTATATAGTATTATAATAGACATATACACCTATATCTTGGGGGAG
>CAMIWY010000293.1 GCA_946402595.1 uncultured Clostridia bacterium | reverse complement strand
GGGCTGTGAGGGAAATCGTAAGCAAGTATGTTGATGAGGACTCCCGCAGTCTTGATGTGAAGCATATGGACGGGACTTCTGTCAGTGCATATGAGATCATGGGAGAGGCAAGGGCGTTCTCGATGTTCTCTGAGAGAAGGGTGATCATAGTGAAGGATTACCTGCCGCTGTACAGGAAGTCCGGTGATCCGGGAGCTGATGAGCTTCTGAAGTTCGCATCAGAAAAACAGAATACGGCAGTTGTAATATTCCTGCTCGAGAGCCGGTATTCGGGAGACCTGACCTCCTTCGCGAAGAAGATGATCAAGGCGGCAGGGTCGTACGAATTCGCGCGTCTTGAGAAGGCCGACCTCAAGTCATTCATCAACAAGCGTGTGCATGCGGGCGGCAAGATGCTCGCGAGAAGAGAACTTGAGTTCCTGATAGACATCTCCGGCTATTACAACAAGGAAAGCACTTATACACTGACGCAGATGGATGCTGATGTGGGCAAAATAGTAAAGGCTGCGCAGGGAGATCAGATAACGGCTGATGTGATCGAAGAACTGTTGACCGGAGACAGCGACAGGTTCGTGTTCAATCTTGTGGATGCGGTGGTCAGCGGAAACAGGGCGAAGGCTCTGGCGATAGCAGAGACTATCATCAATGAAGAGGACGGAGCGATGCAGGTCACCGCTCTTCTGACTAAGCAGTTTGAGATAATGTATGATGCGCTTGAACTGTCGCAGCAGGGAATGAGCATAGGGCAGATGGCGAAGGCAACCGGAGTCAATGAGTTCAGGTTCAAGCGAGCCTGGCAGGCAGCCGGCGCGTACAGCCTGAGCCGTATAAGAAAACTCCTGACTGAGCTTTACAACATAGACAGGGATATAAAGCGGGGTGACATCGACAAGGATACAGCACTGGAACTGTTTGTAATGTCGGCGGCGCCGGGCAGATAGCAGGACGCAAACCTGTGAAAAGGCTGAAACTACTGAAAGAGCGTCGTGCGGGATGGCTTATTTGCTGCAACAACAGGAATCAATAGATTCAGAAAGAGAGACTGAAATAGAGAAGAGCAGGCTGTGAGGCCTGCTCTTCTAGTTTACATATAATAAAAATGGGTCAACTTCGTGTACTTCCGAGCATTTTTCCTTCTATTATGCGCCCCGCATGATCTTCGCGATCAGAATGATCGCAAGCGCATCTGTTCAGAGCCATTCAGTGTGCTTTCGATGAGTAAAAATGCAGCGTCTATTGTACTCCGCTGCGCGTGCTCTCGATGAGTTCTCTTGCTGCATCAAGTGCACTTTCGCTGCCCGATGAGCCGCTGAAGAGTGTGGCGACCATCTTCACTTTGCCTTCAGCATCGAGGTGGTCGATGCCAGTGTGTGACTTGTTGTCACGGACGGTCTTGGAGATAAGGTAGTTGTCATCTCCATATGCCGCTATCTGCGGAAGGTGGGTGATCGCTATCAGCTGATGATGCTCTGCGATCTCGCTCATCTTTCTGCCTACGACCAGGGCTGTGTGACCGCTGATACCTGTATCAATCTCGTCGAATATCATGGTGTCTACCATGTCGCTGTCACCGATGATGTGCTTGAAGGCGAGCATTATCCTGGAGATCTCACCGCCGGATGCTATCCTGGTGAGAGGCATGAGAGGTTCGCCAGGGTTGGTGGATATCATGAACTCGACGGTATCGAAGCCGAGCGGTCCGATCTCATCAGCGCGTTCGATCCTGATCTGGAAATCTGAATTGGCGAACTCAAGGTCGTTAAGCTCCTTGATCATTGCTGATTCGAGCCTTGACGCTATGATGTGTCTCAGCTCGCTGACATGGGATGCCTGATCCTCAAGGAGAGCATACTTCTTATCTGCGATCTCCTTGAGTCTTGCTTTTTCGGCATCATAGTTTTCGATCAGCTGGAGTTTCTGCTCGAGCTCTTCACCGTAGCTTATGATCTCAGCAGGAGACATGCGGTATTTCCTTACTGCATCCTCTATATCTGCAAGCCTTTCCGAGATCCTGTCGAGGTCTTCGTCCGACCAGCTGAAGGACTCAGTGAGTTCTCTGAGGGCCGATGAAACATCATCCAGCTCGTAATAAGCGGCGCGCGCTCTTTCGGAAAGGGCGGAGATCCTGTCACTGTAGGATGCAACAGACTCAAGGTCATCGCTTGCACGGCCGAGTGAACTGAGAACTGATGATTCCGCTTCATGCAGCAGCTCATATGCCGAATGAACTGCGCCAGATATGCGCGCGCTGTTCTTGGCAATATCAAGCTGCTCTTTCAGTTCCTCATCTTCGCCGGCCCTGAGGTGGAGTGACTTTATGTGATCAGACTCGAACCTGTAATAATCCTGCTGCCTCAGAGCTTCCTTTTCAGTCCTGATAAGATCGTCGTACTCCTTCTTAGCAGAGCGGTAGTCATTATACAGAAGCTCGAGCTTCTCAAGCTCAGGCGAAAGAGCCTCACTGTGGAACCTGTCCGTGATGAGGATGTGGTTCTCAGGATCGAGGATCTGCTGGTTGTCGTACTGCCCGTGGATGTCGACCCAGTCAGAGCAGAACTTTCTGATCTGCCCGAGCGTCACCATCTCGCCGTTCAGCTTGGAGACGGATTTGCCCGAAGCGAGTATCTCCCTCGAGATGATGACTTCCTCGCCGTCTCTGTCGCCGGCAATCTGAATGAGGGCGCGGTCTGACCCGGTCCGTACCATTGATGTATCGGCACGGCCGCCGAGAACAGTGCTCACAGCAGTAACAAGC
>CAMIWY010000292.1 GCA_946402595.1 uncultured Clostridia bacterium | reverse complement strand
TTTCAGGTTGCCTGTGATCCTGCGGACTACTTCTTCGATGTTCTCTCTTCGTGTCGCGAGGTTGATCCGAATAAATGATCCGCTCTTATCGCCGCCGAACCATGAGCCGTAGTCGAAGGCGAGCCTGCACTTGTCCTGCATGAACGGCTGCACTTCTTCAGGGCTGAGGTAAGAGCTGAAGTCCGCCCAGGCGAGATATGTTGCTTCCAGCGGTGTCATCACGACTTTCGGAAGGTGCTTTGCAAACTCTTCCTTAATATATAAGTAGTTTCCGTAAATAACATCCTTCACTTCACTGAGCCACTCGCTGCCGTACCTGTAGCCGGCTTCGGCTGCGATGTATCCCATAGGGTTGCCCATGCTGAGCCTCAGGCCTGCCATGAACTTGTCCCAGGCTGCCCTGATGTCTTCATTCTTTATTACGACGAAGGAATTCCTGAGTGCCGCGACATTGAAGGTCTTGGATGCGGCAGTGAACATGATGATGCGGTCGTCCGGCTCTGCGACTGTCAGCGTCGGAGTGTGGACAGCTCCTGCGAATGTCAGGTCGTGGTGGATCTCATCGGAGATGACCGCGACACCGTGACGCCTGCAGATATCCAGCATCTGCTTCAGCTCGTCCGCTGACCATACGCGGCTCACGGGATTGTGAGGTGAGCAGAGGATGAATGCTTTGACATCATTTTCCGTGATCTTGTTCTCGAAGTCTTCAAAGTCTATATAGTAGCGGCCGTCCTTATTCACGAGCTCAGAACAGATGAGCCTGCGGTCGTTGTTCTCAACGGCATGGAGAAACGGATAGTAGACCGGGGTGGTGACGAGCACTGCATCATCCGGCCGGGTCAGCACCTGAACGGCAAAATTGAACCCGCATACGACACCCGGTGAGTATCTGATCCATTCGCGCTCCACTGTCAGGCCATGCTTTTCACGTTCCCAGTCGATGAAGGCCTCATAATAGCTGTCCGGGACTATATTGTATCCGAAAACTCCTGTATCCATGTAAGCATTGATGGCATCTCGTATATGATGGTCAACTTTGAAGTCCATGTCCGCTACCCACAGAGGCAGCAGCCCGTCGGCACCGAATGTCTGCTGAAGACCATCCCATTTGCTGCAGCCGGTTCCCGTCCTTTCAACATATTCAAGCATATATTTGCTCCTTTTCTGATAATAGTATCCCTGAGAATTCTATCGAGCGAGCTTCGTCGAGCGAGATCAATGGTTTCATCCTTACGGCAACGCCGTAATTGTGATTGATGAAACCATTATACAACACCTGCAGCAGGAATGTCCGCAGCGGTACAAAAAGTTGACATTTTGACAACCGATGTCACAAGTCAATTGAATTCCAAAATGACGAGAGTTAGCCTATATATGTAAATAAAAGCAATCATCTGCGGGATGCTGTAAAGACGGCGGGCCCGCATTTTATTGCAGAAGGGGCAAACAAAAGTTACATGCGCGCAAGAGAAAGGATCAAACAGACACTACTCGAATTACTCAAAGAGAGCTCGGCAGACCAGCTGGCTGTCAAGACACTCTGCATAGAGGCGAAAATAAGCAAACAGACACTGTACAATAACTTCTACGGAATACCCGATGCCATAGGCGAAGCGATCTGTGACATTATCGATGAAAATGCAGGCAGGTACTTTGCTCAGAGCAACTGGATGACAGGAATGGAGAAAGTCCTGGTTCTCTTCGAAGAGAACAGGGATATCGTGATGCATCTGTGGAACTCCAAGTGGAGAAACGAGGCATTCGAGGCCATCTCGTCTCATGCATATAAGATAATCGCAAGAGGCATACACGAATGCGAGGTGGATTCGGGCATCCGGGTGCCCCGTCAGGATGAAGCTATCATGGCGGGACTGTATCTCGATATCTTCATGGGACTGCTCCTCAGGTACATGGAACAGAAGATGACACAGGATCCTAAACAACTTGTAAGAATCTACGGGGCAGTGCTTGATAAGGATACCTCTTCTGGACTGAAAAGAATTAGTGAAATGCACAAATAAATCCGAGGTAATAGCCAACTAATTATCCTATCTTGACGAATAACTGTAGATTAGACCAAAAGACCCAAAAGTAAATTGTGGGTCTTTTATACTGCTTGATAATATTTATGTTAGAAAAGTAGCATTTTCAGGCGTTTTAATGCCCGAAATCGATTAAGGGGCTCAGGGAAAGCGTACTTTACATGAAATTTGGAAAGAAGAATAAAAACAATCAGGAACAGATAACAGGAAACAACCCTGAATCAGGCGTCGCTGATCTCACCAGGCTCAGCAAGAAGGACCTTCTGGAAATTATGCTGAGGCAGGGCGAGGAGATCGATGCTCTGAGAGCAGAGGTCCAGGAGCTGAAGGATAAGCTGGAGGCAAGGGAGATAGACATAAACAGAGTCGGATCACTTGCCGAGGCATCTCTTGCGGTCACTGAGATCTTCAAGGAAGCGGACAAGGCAGCCATGACATACCTGAACAATCTGAAGCGCATGGCTGAGGGAGGCATGAAGAAATGAGGTCTGACCGCACCAAAGTGACAGAGCAGGATATTCAGGATATGTACGAGCCGGTTGAGGAAGCTCCGGAAAAGGATATAGAGCTCCCTGACACTGAGACCATCAGGGCGGCCTACGAGAACGTTTCCTACATGGACCGCCTGAAGAAGTCAATCATCAGCACGACCAACATCCTCATAGTAGTTGCAGCGATAGCCATCCTGATAGCGATGCTATTCCTGCCGGTACTGAGGATATACG
>CAMIWY010000291.1 GCA_946402595.1 uncultured Clostridia bacterium | reverse complement strand
TACCTGAGCTGTATCTCCGTCGATAGCCTGACGGCCGCCGATGAGGATATCAAAGTCACCACAGTGTTTGATAGCAGCAGCAACTGCGTTTGATGTAGCCCATGTATCGGATCCACCAACTGCTCTGTCTGTAAGGAGAACGCCCTCGTCAGCTCCCATTGCGAGTGCTTCGAAGAGGAGGTCCTTAGCCTGAGGAGGTCCCATTGTTACTACTGTTACATGTACGTCATCGTACTTATCCTTGAGTTCCAGCGCCATTTCCAGTGCATTGGCGTCGTCCGGGTTCATGATGCTTGGAACACCGTCTCTGATCAGAGTACCCGTCTCAGGATTGATCCTGATCTCGTTTGTATCAGGAACCTGTTTTGCACACACTACGATTTTATATGCCATATTATCCTCCTTTGACTTAGCGCAGTTCGTTGGCCGCGATGACCATCTTCTGAACTTCTGAGGTACCTTCGTAGATCTCTGTGATCTTGGCATCTCTCATCATTCTCTCTACCGGATAATCAGCTGTGTAACCATAACCACCGTGGAGCTGTACAGCCTTGGTCGTTACATACATTGCTGTCTCTGCAGCATACAGTTTAGCCATAGCAGCAGCTTCGCCGTAAGGCTCGCCTGCGTCTACCTTGCTGGCTGCCTCGTAAACGAGGTTCTGAGCCGCATGGATTCTTGTTGCCATGTCAGCGATGTAGAACTGAAGTCCTTCGAACTGTGTCAGTTTACGTCCAAACTGCTTTCTCTGCTTCATGTACTCAACAGTCTTGTTGTAAGCACCTTCTGCGATTCCGAGAGCCTGTGAAGCAATACCGATACGTCCGCCGTCCAGTGTGGACATAGCTACCTTGAATCCTTTGCCTACCTGTCCGAGAAGTCTGTCCTTAGGGATCCTGACGTTCTGGAAGATAAGCTCTGTTGTTGATGAACCGTGGATACCCATCTTATCCTCAGTCTTTCCGATCGAGAATCCTTCGTCACCCTTCTCGATGATGAATGATGAGATACCGTGGTTTCCGAGTGATTTGTCTGTCATAGCCATTACTACGAATGTGTCAGCATATCCACCGTTTGTGATGAATACCTTGGATCCGTTGATGACCCACTCGTCACCGTCCAGGACCGCTCTTGTCTGCTGTCCTGCAGCGTCTGTTCCGGCGCCAGGCTCAGTCAGTCCGAAAGCTCCCAGTTTCTTTCCGGAAAGAAGATCAGGCAGATATTTCTCTTTCTGCTCTTTTGTTCCGTACTTGTAGATCGGCCAGCAGCAGAGTGATGTGTGAGCTGAAACGATTACAGCTGTTGAAGCGCAGCACTTTGCAAGCTCTTCTACTGTGATGGCGTATGAAAGCTCATCTCCGCCTGCTCCGCCAAGAGCTGTTGGGAATGGAATACCCATCATTCCGTAGCGAGCCATCTTCTTTACTGTCTCTTCAGGGAATCTGTGTTCCTTGTCGACATCAGCAGCGATAGGCTCAACTTCGGTTTCGGCAAACTCTCTTACCATCTTCCTTACGAATTCCTGTTCCTTCGAAAGTTTGAAGTCCATGTAATTGCCTCCTTAAATATAATACGGTCTGTGTAAGCGGCGCATCATCCAGGCGATGCAAGCCATAACAGAGCGCACGCACTGCATCCACGAGGCGCCCTGAAAGGCAGCCTGCGATGAGCACCGCGGCAGATGACTTAACCGCTTTAAACACATGCTCACCTGTAAAACAAGTTACAAGTATGCACTATAAAAATTAAACCACGTTTATCCTTACTTTTCAAGTATTTTCTGACGTGCTAGAGCTTACCGTCCGCCCTCTTTTTCTCTCAGAAGCAGCGCCGCGTTCACGACGACAAACACAGATCCGCAATTATGCCACAAAGCACCCGTTACCGGAGACAGTACTCCAGCCGCCGAAAGTATGACAGCCGTCAGGTTTATAACAAGTGAAGCGATTATATTGACTTTCACCTTCTTCATCACTCGCTTTGTCAGGTCAAACAGATAAGGCAGCATTTTAATGTCGTCTCTTACAAGCACTGCGTCAGCCGACTCGACAGCGATATCTGATCCGATTCCTCCCATGGCTATGCCGGCGTCCGCTCCGGCAAGTGCAAGCGCGTCGTTAACGCCATCCCCTATCATACAGATCGGCTCATCTGACCCGGCATATTCCTTTATGACTTTCATCTTATCCTCAGGCAGCATATCTGCTCTGTATTCATCGATAGACACAGCGTCCGCGACATATTCCGCCGCCTGCTTATTGTCTCCCGTAAGCAGCATCGGCTTTATACCTGCCTTCTTCAGCTCACGCACCGTTTTCTCAGCGTCATCCCTCACAGTATCTCTGAGAGAAACGAATCCGGCCAGTTTTTCACCGATCGCAACGTAAACCACGGTCGAGCCTTTTATGAGTTCGGCATTCACCTCATTCTGAACTCCGGACACATCTATACCTTCAGAGCTCAGGTAGCTTTCCTTCCCTGCCCAGACAGGCTTTCCGTCTATCAAAGCTCTCACGCCGTTACCTGTCTTCATTTCAAAGTCTTTTACTTCTCCGCCGCTTTCTCCGGTAGCTTCAAAAGCTCTGACTATCGCCTTACCGAGAGGATGTTCTGACTGCTGCTCGGCAAGCGCGGCATATCTGAGGACATCATTTTCTGTCAGCTCGTTACTGCACGATACAGTCTTCACTACTTCAGGCTTTCCGTACGTTATCGTTCCGGTCTTGTCAAAAGCAGCCCTTCTGATTTTTGACAGCCGCTCCAGGCCTTCT
>CAMIWY010000290.1 GCA_946402595.1 uncultured Clostridia bacterium | reverse complement strand
ATCTGTGACATACTCGAGGATACCTTTGCTGATTCCCCGGCTTTCATACATGACAGTGCAGTCCTCGCATTTATCAATATAAACAGGCTCCGTTCTTCCTCCCAGGACCAGCCGTCAGAATACCTCCCTGTGCTGAATGAAAAGCTCCGTCATCTCGCTGAACAGATGGGAATGTACGCAGGCATATCCAACGAGTTTTCAGACATCTTCAGCATCCGCGTCTACTATCTCCAGGCAAGATCCGCTTCAGAAAACGGCACTTTGCTGGCGCCTCAGGGAACTCTTTTCTATTTTGAGAGCTACGCTCTCACGGAAATGGTCATCAACTCTCTTGGCGGCCTTCCGCCTGAAGCGTACTACCCGGCCGGTTTTGCCTCACTTCTTGAACACGACAAGGACGGCGGCATCTCATACCTTCAGACACTTACAGCCTTTCTGGAGGAGAACATGTCATATACCGCTACAGCAAAACGCCTTTATATTCACCGGTCAACACTCATAGACCGTATATCAAGGATCGAGCGGGAACTCGGAATAGATCTGCACGATTCAGACAGACGGCTTCAGCTTGAGATCCTTCTCAAAGCGATGAGCATTGAGGAACTCATGAGACTGAACTGAAATAAACACACAGAAAAAGGGCCCGCACCGGCTCATGTTATAAGCCCGGATGCGAAGCCCTCTTCTTTTTCGCTATATTATCTTGAGCATGCCTTCAGTTCTGCATCGATCTCATCTGCATGAACAGCTACCTCAGCTGATTCAGGATAGCTCAGCAGCTTGCGGTATGTCAGTGCGCCTACCAGCTTCATTCTTGGGTCTGAAGTTGAACCTGGTGCCCACTTTTCCATAACAGCCTTGCCCTCAGGTGATCTCATGATGTCCTTGATCTTGGAATCTAATGAAAGTGCCATAATAATCCTCCTTTTTTATCCGGAATATCTGTTTCCGATCCATTCCATCTGAATCTGATATTATGTTAAAGCATCTCCGCCCCGATAGAAATCCGACAATCATAGGATAATGCGGCCTGTAAACCAACATAATTACGTCTTTTGTCCTCAGCAACATAACAATGACATATTTCACGATTAATATATTTGGTGTACAATTATATGGATATTATCCGGACTGAACATACTGATGAAGTTTTAAAGTCAGTTTAAGGAATTTGACGGAGAATACAGCTGCAGGAAACTCTTTGCAGATTTGCGATGAGACTGTACTGCCGCAGATTCTGAAAAAGGTAAATGAAAGGAGGCTGCGGCCAGAGATCGCCGGCCGCACAGAGGATATATATTATGGATGAAAAAGACAGAACAATAGTAACTTTCGGAGGAGATCCGGAACCTGAAAAGATATCGCAGAACAGCGGTTTTGCTTCCGGGCAGGACGAGCTCCGCGTTGATGTGGAGATTCCGCAGGAAGTAAAGCCTGAGGTCAGGCCTTACAAAGACACAGTCGCAGACGCAGATACAGGTGATTATCTCGAGGACTACAAGACTTATGTCGACAGATACAATGCCGAGCATAATACGGCGGCCGATCTAGAGAACGCCAAGGTGGAGGCTGAAAAAATTGCGGCATCTCACGGTACAGTGTCTCAAGAGGCAGCTGCTCCACAGGCAGACTACAGCGTAAGCAAACATGCTGCGGTCAAGACCAGCAGACATAATAAGCCTGCCCGCGATCCGAGATATGTAACCAAGGGTGCCCTTGCGGTATGCATGGTACTGACAATGCTTGTCAGTTCGATTCTTGGCGGTCTGATAGGCGGAGCTCTCAGCAGCGGAAGGACAGGGATAATTTCCGAGCCTGCGACCGACGGCGGATCATCGTCCAAGTCCATCAGTGAAGCTACCGGAAGCGACCTCACCATCTCCGAGATCGTTGACATGAATGCGGATTCTGTAGTTGAGATCCTTGTTTCCGGAACCGCTCAGGGCTACTTCGGACAGATGCAGCCGGTCGAAGGTGCCGGTTCAGGCGTCATCTACAGCAAAGATGGATATATAGTGACGAACTACCATGTAATTCAGGGCGCCAATAAAGTGCAGGTAACACTTCACAACGGCGAGACTTACCCGGCTTCTATCGTGGGCGGCAACAATGACATGGATATCGCTGTCATCAAGATCAACGCCAATGACCTTAAGCCTGCAAAGGTGGGCGACAGCAGCACAGTTGAGGTCGGTGATACCGCGGTTGCTATCGGTAACCCGCTCGGCCAGCTCGGCGGTACAGCTACGACAGGAATCATCAGTGCGCTTGACAGAAACCTTACTATCGAAGGACGTACTCTTTCTCTGATGCAGACTGACGCAGCGATCAACGGCGGAAACTCCGGCGGCGGACTCTTCAACAGCAAGGGCGAACTGATCGGTATCGTAGATGCCAAGAGTTCCGGTGTAGGCATCGAGGGACTTGCATTTGCACTCCCTATCAACTCAGTAGTCGACGATATTGATAACATTATAGAGAATGGTAATGTATCGACAAGACCTGTAGTCGGTGTCACGATTGCAGATGTGTCCGAGGACACTGCACGTTACTACCAGCTTGAGTCAGCAGGCGTATACATCACACAGGTAACGGGCGAGAACGCGAAGAAGGCCGGCTTCCAGTCAGAGGACCGCATTGTTTCCCTTGACGGTGAAGAGATCACTTCATCACAGCAGTTCGTAGCCGCAGTCAGGAAGCACAAAGCCGGTGACGTTGTAACGATCGTAGTCAGCAGAAGCGGACAGGAGATCGAGATCAAGACCGAGCTTGAA
>CAMIWY010000289.1 GCA_946402595.1 uncultured Clostridia bacterium | reverse complement strand
GTCCCAGCAGATTGGTGAAAATAGCATTATTATATACAACACCGTCTATGCCGTCCCGTCCGTTATTGCCTCTGCCGTATATGACTGAGCCGAATCTGCTGTAATTGGTGTTCTCATAGAACTCTACATCAGCCATCTGGATCTGAGTACCGATGAGTTCCATGGAATATCCGCCGTATTCAGCCCTGATGTCAAGGTCATTGCCATAGACATATTCCCTCTCTTCAGAGATGGCCGGTATCATGCAGAGCCCGTCGATCGTCTCTCCGAGGCCATTTGCTGCATCCGGATCGAATCTTCTTATTCTCTCCCCGAACATAGCCATCGTAGTTCCGGTTACAAGCATTACCTTGCCGTATGCAACATACTCTGCAAGACTTCTTGTATATGTGCCGATATCCTTCATTACGGCTTCAAAAGAGCTGATCTCTCCAGGTCCGTAGAACAGGATATCATATTCAAGAGGATTGAAGTCTCCCGAGCCCAGATCGATTCTGTGGACCTTCGGCACGAGTCCCAGATTCTGTGCATAGCGTACAAGCGCCATAACATTGCCCCTGTCTCCGTGGAGATAGAGAGTGTCAGGATACATCCATGCGATGTCTATCTCAGGCTTCATCATGCTGATGATCCTGGTCTTGTTCTTTTCGTCTTTTATGCCTTCTTCCCTGATGATGTCCTCAACAGTCAGAAGCTGTGTATCTTTTCTGTTCTTGTTCTTCTTGTTCTTATCTTCCATCTTACTTCCCTTTCCTGACCAGTTCCTGAATAACCTCAAACTTGTGAAGTGTGACGGCAAGATAAATATTCGTGTAGCCGCATTCGTCGATTATATCGAGTATCTCTTCCTCATCGCCTGTAGGGATGATATCGACCCTGGACGGATCGACCCCGCCGTACATGAAGCAGTTCGCTGCATCATAAGCTACCGTATCCGTGACAAAATAAAACTGTTTTACGTTGGATCTGATGAGCTGAGAATAGTCGCAGTCAAATGCATAGAAGGTATTGATATAGTACGGATCTATATCGTTGACTGTATCCAGCCCGATGATCACTACCTTATCTTCCTTGTCCGCTGCGATCGTATTGATAAAGTTCTGGAAAGTCTCAGGATTCTCCTGCTTGAATCTCATGAACTTTATATGTCTGCCCTTGTATGTTACTGACTCTATCCTTCCCGCCAGGAGCTTGAAGCTCTTGAGAGCCTCAGCGCACTGCTCCTCAGTGAGTCCTGCGATCTCCTTGCATGCGGCAGTAGCTGCTGCATAGTTATACAGCATATGAGGCGGATCATAAGGCATCGTGTATTCCGTCCCGTTGATGCGGAAAGTCTTTGCGGCAAAATCAGCATCCACAGCCCTGTAGTCTGCCTCTTTCGAGATGCCTTCCTTAAGATTGCCGTTGTTGTTCGTGTATCCGCATTTATCACAGTGGAAAGAGCCCAGTCCGTCATTATTGTAGTAATCGACCTTGATGCCGCTCTGGCACTTCGGACACGGAAGAGTAACGAATGTGTCATCCTTCCTGAAGGCCATCGAATGCTTCTCTGCTCCGTAGAACACAGTCTTAGGAGAATAGTCAGCCAGCGAACATGATCTGGCCTCGTCTCCGTTCAGGAATACGTTCATTCCGAATTTCTCAATGACACGTCTGATCTTTCTGTAGATGTAGTCCGGATCTCCATTGCGCTGCATCTGATCCTTGAGGATGTTGGTAACAATAAGATTGTTGCACGGGAGCTGCTCCCTTATCTGGTAGAGATATCTCTCATCAGTCTCGAAAACAAAATAGTCAGCCTTGACATTTCCGCTGAGCGAAGAAGCCTTGAGAAGCGATGTAGCAACTCCGGTTGTAAGGTTGGCGCCCTCGAGATTGGAAATAACGCTGAAACCGTTATATCTCAGGATATGTGTGACAAGATTGGTGACTGTGGATTTACCGTCAGTGCCGGTGATGAAAATCGTCTTGTCAGGATCTGTACCATTGATATGAGCGATCAGCTCAGGGTCAATGCGCATGGCTGTCTCACCTGCCCAGTTGGTTCCCCTGTTCTTCGCTATCAGACTTATGGCCAGATTCCCGAGCTTTCCTACTGTAATGCCTGCAGTTGTTTTAAAACTCATAATTGAAAATTTCCTTTATAGATAGATAAATATTTGCGGGTAGTATATTTCCCGAATTTTTGCATGATATGTCCTACTCATACTTTTAGTAAGTATACCTTGAAAAGGCCTCTCTGTGTAGTAAAAAGCCATGATTTATGCGTAAAAGAGAAAGACCGGACTCTAATGAACCCGGTCTTGAATACTTATGGAAAACGACGATTATTCTTCGTCCTTTGCTTCCTCAGCAACCTCTGCAGCCTCTTCAGCTGGTGCCTCTTCTTCAGGAGCTGCTTCCTCTTCAGGAAGAGCTGCCTTGATGCTCAGGCTGATTCTTCTCTTTTCAGGGTCGATCTCCATGATCTTGACCTTGACTATCTCGCCGACCTTGAGCTCATCACTTACGTTCTCAACTCTCTTGTTAGCGATCTCAGAAATGTGAACCAGTCCGTCAAGTCCTGCTTCGAGTTCTACGAATGCACCATACTCTTTGGTCTGAACGACCTTACCGTCGAGTACATCGCCTACCTGGTACTTGTCCCCTACGAGAGTCCATGGCTCAGGCTGTGTCTGCTTGAGTCCCAGTGAAATCTTGCCCTTCTCTTCATTGAGTGAGAGGATCTTGACATTAATGATCTCACCGATCTTGAGAACTTCTTCAGGGTGCTTGAGCTTGCCCCAAGAAATCTCGGAAA
>CAMIWY010000288.1 GCA_946402595.1 uncultured Clostridia bacterium | reverse complement strand
AACCAGATGTACACCGCAGTGTGCGACACGATAGAAGAGGCTCGCGAATTTGCCGTCTACGTACTCGATGAGCAGGCCGAGATCGTTACACCTGCACTTTTCAGATAGACTCTCCTTACATAGTGAATCCTGCGGGCATCCCCTATACCCCGCAGGGTTCCGATGCATTAGTGCTTCATCATTCCGTCATCCCGCACATTTCAGAGGCAAAATGACGGAAGTTTTTATTTCCGCTAATTTTACGCAATAAAAACAGGATGCCCTGAGGCACCCTGTACATCTTCTATCTCTCAAACACTCTGAGGAACTGCCTGGTTCTCTCTTCCTGCGGATTATCGAAAACATCCTTAGGATCGCCCTGCTCGACTACCAGACCGTCTGCCATGAAGAGCACGCGGTTGCTGACAGCCTTCGCGAATGGCATCTCGTGAGTAACGACCACCATCGTCATCTTCTCCTCCGCAAGCTGGCGGATTACCTTGAGGACCTCGCCTGTCAGCTCAGGGTCAAGAGCTGAAGTCGGCTCATCGAAGAAGAGGATCTCCGGCTTCATGGCAAGAGCCCTGGCGATAGCGACTCTCTGCTGCTGTCCGCCCGACAGCTGGTACGGATATGCATTCGCCTTATCATCGATACCCATTTTCTTAAGGAGCTCCATTGCAGTCTCCTCAGCCTCTTCCTTGCTCCTTCCCTGGACATGCATCGGTGCATCGATGATGTTCTTGAGGATGCTGTAGTGCGGGAACAGGTTGAACTGCTGGAACACAAGACCGCAGTAATTGCGGAACTTACGCATCTCATTCTGATGAACGTATACAGCATTGCCATGCTCATCAGTGTGAGCAGCCTTTTCTCCCATGTAGATGATCTCGCCGCCATCGATGGTCTCGAGGAAGGTCGCGCATCTCAGGAGAGTCGATTTGCCCGAACCTGACGGGCCGATGATGCTTACGACTTCACCGCTGTCAACGTTGAAACTTATATCCTTCAGAACTTCGAGTTCTCCGAAGTGCTTTTCAATATTATTCATCTCTAAGATCATTGCCGCACCTCCTACTTGTAGTAATCCATCGACTTCTCGATCCTGACCATGAGGAATTCAACAACGTAATTGGCCACGAAGTAGAAGACGCCTGCGATCAGGAACGGCATGAATGATGACTGCGACGCCGATATCTGCTTGGCCAGAGAGAATACCTCTGCATAGGCAAGCGTGAATGCGAGCGATGTATCCTTGACCAGAGTGATGACCTCGTTGGTCACGGACGGCATGATAATCTTGATGACCTGCGGCAGTATGATGCGCATGAAGGTCTGTGTTTTGGTGTATCCGAGCACCTCGGCAGCCTCATACTGTCCGACCGGGATGGATTCGATGCCGCCGCGGTATATCTCTGCAAAATAAGCGGCATAGTTGACGACGAATCCGATGATCAGCGCCGGGAATCTCCAGTTGCCGATGTTCCATCCGAACAGATAGAACGGACCGAAATACCATACGAGCAGCTGCAGCATCAGCGGTGTGCCTCTCATGATCGAGATGTAGGCACTTATGAATCCGCGGATGAACCCGAATCTGGATTTTCTGAGCAGGGCTACGACCATGCCCAGCGGCAGAGAAAAGATAAGCGTGAGGATGAATATCCCCAGCGTCCTTACCATTCCCTCTGACATTGTTGATAGCATTGTTCCAAAAGTCATAAGTTACTTCTTTCCTGCAGGTTTCATGTCAGAAGCGGGCCTGCGGAGGCACGTCTGACAGCAAAGACCGTGCCGGCAGGAATAAGCCCCGCCGGCACCGGCCGTAGAATCATATTATTTCTGATTGTCTGCTGATGGTCCTTCTGTTCTCACAGCGGACTACTCTGCAGCGTTGATCATTGAGAGATTGCTGTAGATTTCTTCGTACTTCTTGCCGATCTCATCCATCTTTCCGTTTTCAGCCAGAGCCTTGAGAGCTTCGTTGACCTTATCGCGGAGAACTGTATCGTCTGTGCGGAATCCGATAGCATAGATCTCATCGCAGATGTCATCGTCGATGTACTTGAGTCCTTCGACCTTGGTCATCTGATAGTTGCCTGTAGTCTCATCGATAGCGATAGCATCGATCGTGCCTGCCTTGAGCTCATTTACAGCGATTGTGTAGGTATCAAATGCCATAGGTACACCGCCGTCAAATGTTGCAGCGAGCTCCTGGCATCCGCCTTCAGCCTCCGGGGTCTCGCACATTTCCTGTGCGGATGTGCTGCCCTGTACGCCTACCTTTTTGCCTGCAAGGTCGTCCTTGGTCTTGATCTCTGATCCGTCAAGGACCATGATCTTGATCGTGTTGATCGAGTAAGGCTCGCTCCATGCGAACTTCGGCTCTCTGTCAGGGCTCTTGGTGAATCCTGACCAGATGCAGTCGATGCTGCCAGACTCAAGCTCAGCTTCCTTGGCATCCCAGTTGATAGGAACACCGGTGTAAGTCCAGCCGTAGTATTCACATACAGCCTGTGCCAGCTCTACGTCAAATCCTGTAGTCTCCCCGTCATCTCCGATATATGAATAAGGAGGGAAATCCTTGTCATATCCGTGCTTGAATTCAAATCCTTCACCGTACTGATCCTCTGCAGCAGCATCACCGGATCCCTCACTTGAGGAAGATCCGCCGCATGCAGCGAACATCGTTACTACCATCATCAGTGAAAGAATAAGTGCTAAATACTTCTTCATTGTTGTCTCCTCTTTCCTGTATACCTTAAGTGCGCTCTGGCGCGATACTGTTGTATTTTAGCACGCTAAAGTGCTGATGTAAAGAAGTATCTT
>CAMIWY010000287.1 GCA_946402595.1 uncultured Clostridia bacterium | reverse complement strand
TGCTGTTAGGCGTCTTGTGCGGATCGACATTCATTTTGCATGTCTTTGCACAGATACCGCAGTCCACGCATTTCTCCTTGTCCACGCGCATGCGGATCAGGCTCACCTTCTGGAAGAGCCCGTAGAAAGCTCCCAAAGGGCAGATGTATTTGCAGAACGGCCTGTAGATGAAGATCGATGCTGCGATGCACAGCAAAAGCAGCAGGAACTTCCATCTGAAGAGCCAACCGAGAGCCCCTCTCATCATGCTGTTGAGAAGGACCAGCGGTATCCCGCCTTCAAGTGTCCCAACCGGGCAGATGTATTTGCAGAAGAACGGCTCTCCCACACCATACTGGCTCCTGTAGAAGAACGGCAGCAGAAATACCATGACGAAGAGCATCACGTATTTCAGGTAGCGCAGAGGCCTGTCGATCTTCTCCGACACTGTCAGTTTAGGTGTCGGGATCTTGTACAGCAGCTCCTGGATCAGGCCGAAAAGGCAGAGCCATGCGCAGATGAATCTTCCGATGAAGAGCCCGATGATGGCGAGGTAGCCGATCACGTAGGCTCCGATGCCTCTGTGTCTGTTGTCAAAGATGGCCTGCAGAGATCCTATAGGGCACGAACCCAGAGCTCCCGGACAGGAGTAACAGTTCATTCCCGGAACGCAGACCTGCTTGAGTTTGCCCTGATATATGACAGGATCACCCGGAAGGAATCCTTTGATGTACGCGTTGGAAAGAATTCCCCAGCCTGCCTGGACAGCCTTGCGCAGCCCGGCGGCTTTCTCCGCTTTTATCTTCTGCTCATTCTTATCCAAGGCCTATACACTCCATGCATATATTGATGGCTTTGGCCAGCACCACTGCGACCTCACCGCGATAAATGCCGAACGCGCACAGCGCTATCGCCAGCGGGATAAGTGCGATAGTTACCTTAAGAGGCACTTCCCTTTTCATAATACCTTACCCTCCGTTATCTTCAGATGCGGGGCGCAGCTGTCATACAACTCCTCAATCAATATCATTATGTCAAATATATTCTTTTCCTTCAAGCAGGAATCAGCTGCACCTGTGACCACGTGGTCAGCGTCCATTTCCGAACATAGACTCCCTTTCCCAACTGTAACGTTCGGCTTTGTTTTGCCCGCCTGCCCTAATGGTCTCATTTTGCCCCGATTACTTTTCATGTTTTTATTTTAGCAATTGAGGACCTCTCACAGTCGTACTAAAATTGACATGTAAATTAAAGGAGAAGGTGTTTTTGTCAATACCTTCTCTGCTTTATTTCCCGGAGAGACTGTTGGCCCTCCGGCAGTAAAAAAAGCTCAGAACTGAGCGTATTATATGGAAAGAAGGTATTTTATGGAAAAGTTCTTCAAACTTCAGGAGCACGGAACTGACGTAAGGACCGAGATCATTGCAGGTGCTACCACATTCCTGTCAATGGTCTACATCCTCGCAGTCAACCCGAGCATCCTCTCCGCATGCGGAATGGACAGTGCGTCCATCTTCACTGCAACAGCAGTATCCGCAGCATTCGCTACACTCTGCATGGCATTCCTTGCCAACTACCCTGTAGCACTCGCATCCGGCATGGGACTCAATGCTTATTTTGCATTCACCGTATGCCCGATGGTAGGTACTGACAGGCCTTGGGAAGTTGCACTTGCAGCAGTACTCTGCGAAGGTATCGTTTTCATCCTGCTCTCGTTCACCAACTTCAGAGAGTCTCTTGTAAACGACATCCCGCAGAACCTCAAGTCCTCGATCTCCGTTGGTATCGGTCTCTTCATCGCTATCATCGGACTCAAGAACTCCGGCGCTGTAAGCGTTACAACTGAGAACGGCATCGCACTCGGAAACCTCGGTGACGCAGGCATCTGCCTCTCACTCGTAGGTATCCTCGTAATCGCTTTCCTTGCACACAAGGGAGCCAAGGGCGCTATCTTCTACGGCATCCTGATCACATGGGTTCTCGGAATGATCGCTCAGGCTATCGGCTGGTATGTACCGGATCCTGAAGCAGGCGTATACAGCGTATATCCTAACTTCGCAATCAGCGGCGTCAAGATGGACTACTTCTTCGCATTCGACTTCGAGTGGATCGGAGCTCACCTCCTTGACTTCGTAGTAATCGTATTCTCCTTCCTGTATGTAGACATCTTCGATACAGTCGGAACACTCATCGGAGTAGCTGCAAAGGCTGACCTCCTCGACGAGGACGGCAAGCTGCCTAACGCAAAGCAGGCTCTCCTCTCCGACGCTATCGGAACATGCGTTGGTGCTATCTGCGGAACATCCACAGTTACATCCTTCGTTGAGTCTTCAGCAGGTGCTGCAGCAGGCGGCAAGACAGGACTGACTTCCGTAACAACAGGAGTCCTCTTCCTCGTCTCCCTGATCCTGTCACCACTCTTCCTCTCCGTACCGGGCTTCGCAACAACACCTGCTCTGGTATACGTAGGATACCTGATGATGACACAGATCAAGAACGTACAGTTCGAAGGCGTACCGATGTCCGACGTCATCTCCGCATTCCTTGCTATCATCATGATGCCATTCACATCATCCATCGCAAACGGAATCATGTTCGGAATCATCTCCTACCTCGTACTCAGAACACTCGAGGGTAAGGCTAAGGACGTTAAGCCGGTAATGTGGATCTCCGGAGTCCTCTTCGTACTCTACATGATCGTAGGCTAATGTGACATTGGGGACGGTTCTCATTGTCAGCTTTTGTGTCAACTGAGACTGGCCTTTCTGACACACTATCGAATCAGAACAAATCGAGTAGGGGCTAACTTGTAGCCCCTCTCACACCACCGTACATGCCGTTC
>CAMIWY010000286.1 GCA_946402595.1 uncultured Clostridia bacterium | reverse complement strand
CTATCTCTGCAGCATGACAGTTTTACGCATGTCAGCATCTATCAGGAGAACCTTGCTACCGCTGTCAGCGAAAGCCTTGGCAAGATCGAAACAAGTCGTACTTTTTCCTTCATTAGGATTGCAGCTGGTGAATGCCACGACTTTGATGTCATTGCCTGCGAACTTTATATTTGTCTTAAGTGAGTTAATGGCTTCTCTTCTGCCATACTTGAGTTCATCAAGGTCATTGAGGATTATTCTGTTCATCTTCTCTTACCCCCTTCTACTTCTCCGGATTCACGGAACTTGAGTCCCTGGACTTTCTGCGTCTTCTCATTAGGTATCGAAGCCAGAGTATTGAGGCCGAGATAACGTTCGATATCCTCCTCGTTCTTAATGCTGTCGTTGAGCATGTATCTGATGATCACTACCGCACATGCAATTATGAATCCAAGCAGGAATCCGATGATCATATTCTTGAGCTTCTCAGGTTTGACCGGGTCTTCATTGATCACTGCCTTCTCAAAGAGCGTTGGTTCATCTGTATCCATGATTTCCGCGATGGATCTCTTGGACACAGTAGCAAATTCATTTGCAAGATCACGCGCTTCCTTGACATCATTGCTTCTGCAGGAAATGCTAAGAACACGTGTATCTGCCGGGTTAGTAACAGTAAGCTTCTCCTTGAGCTCCTCATATTCATAATCCAGGTTTAGGTTCTTTGCGACCTGAGTCACAACAGGGCGTGAAAAAATCATCTCTTCATAGTCCTTGGCAAGTGAAGAGCTTATCTGGATATCGGCAAAAGATGTGAGTGAAGTCGACTGCGATAGGATATATATCTTTGCAGTGGACTCATATACCGGCTTGGCAACAACAAAGCTGTACACTCCGAAGAGTGCTGTGCCTATTATCGATGACAGCGCGATAACTGCTATGTTCTTTCTGAGAACGTAGAACAGTTCCAGAAGATCGATTTCTATTTCCTTATTTTCATCGTACATGTTGTGAGGTTCTCCTTTTGATTATTCCATGTGTTCATTGCGTATGAGGTGAAGCACATTGACTCTTGCTATCCTATACAGGTCCTCTTCGCTGCAGTATCCTTCCATTGCTTCTAGGGCTGACCTGTACACCGGTCTTCTTATCCCATCGTCATGGCAGTCACTGGCTATGAGATGCACCATTCCTGATCCCAAGAGATTTCTCGCCCATCCTGTCTTTTCTTCAAGAAAGAATCCTGAAGATGCTGGCTTTCTTGAGAAGATCCCCCTGTGCCTACTGCCCTGATTGGCGCCATCAGTGCTGTTCGTCCCACCCATGAAGCTGCGGCAGTTGACCTGAATCACCGCTCCCATTCTCACCAGATTCTCTACATAAGACAGGTTGCCTTCGAGGCATCTGTATCTCTCGAGGTGAGCTATAAGCGGGATGTATCCGTTCCACTTGAACTCCTGGACACACTTGCAGATTTTATCGTAGCTGTCAGAAGTCCTGAACTCTACAAGTGCGTATGATGTCCCGCCTATGGTTTTAGCTTCTCCACGGACCAGACTGTCCACTATACCTTCTGTGTATAAGAGTTCATTGCCGAGAAGTATTCTTACGCCCGGTGTGATCCTATCAGCTTCAGCCTGTACTTCACTGAGCACCTGCTCTGCTTCTTCTATCCTGAAACCCGGATTCCTTATCCCGAAATGAGGTGTCGCAATGATGACTCTTATGCCTTCATCATACGCATACTTCAGCATGCTTCGAGTCTCATCCATGGATTGCGATCCGTCATCGAGTCCCGGCAGGATATGTGTATGCATGTCCATATAAGGGGCGTCAGGTATCAATGCAGTTGCTCCTTTCTTGCAGTTTCAAGCTTGTCATTGAGAGTCATGACAGTTTCACTAGGTTCATAGTTCTCCTGCCCAAATAGTGTCTTGTGAAGCTCCGAAACATTACTTGCGAGAGTATCAGCTACAAAATAGTAATACGAGTCATCATCCTGCCATAGCGTACTGTATTCATACGGCCAGCCAGGTGTGCTCTCAAGTGTTGAGTCGTGAATGGATGCAAGGGTCTCCGTCAGTGTAGTCCTGCTCATATTGCTCTCAATGTTGTTAGCAACCTGCTCATAGACATCCGAGATCTCATCAATGCTCATGGTCTGCGCTTTGTTAAAAAGCTGCTGTACAACGTCCTGATTTCGCTCTTCTCTGACAGGAGCACTACCTCCATCGAACTTACGTACTCTGAGATACTGTACAGCCTGCCATCCGTCAAGATGATGCGAACCAGCTGAATCAAGGCAGTATTCTTCACCAGGATTCTGAGCTATCAGTTTATTTAAAGCAGGAAGCATTGCATCATCTATTTCAGCGTCGATACCACCCATTGTGTCGATGAAATGCGCAACACCGGTCCAGTCGATTGCAATACATTCCTTTATATTCAGGTCCATATGCCTGTTGAGCTCTTTCATGGCTCCATAAATACCGTCTCTCTTATATGCACGGTTACACTTGAAGAACTCTCTTTCCTTATCATCTATTGTATATGTACCATCCTCAGCTATCTGCATATATGTATCTCTGTGGACAGATGCGGTCTTGATCTCATTTGTCTTCTCATTGATGCTGAGTATCATCATGAGGTCACTTCTGTTACCGTTATCTATTCCCAGAAGAAGGATGTTCCTGTAATCACTCAGGGCTTCATCTACCTTAGCATCAATGCCCAGTGATTCATCTCCGTATATAGTCTGTTCTTCTTCCTGCTTGGTCTCTTCAGCAGGTGCCTCTTCTGCTTTCTTCCCACATGATGACATGAACAAGGTCATGCTCAGGATCATCGAGAAAATCAAGATGCAGGATACATATCTTC
>CAMIWY010000285.1 GCA_946402595.1 uncultured Clostridia bacterium | reverse complement strand
CTCAAGATCCCTAGACTTCTCAAGATGAAGAAGCAGCTCAAGGAGTTCGGTGAGCTCCTCGAGACCAAGTACAAGGGATATGACATAAACGGACACCGCGGCGTTGCCGAGGGACGTTACGAGGGATTCGCAGTAACACCTGAGAGAGAGCCGGTCAGCGGAGTCAACCCTAACCTCAAGGACCTCGCTCTTCCTTTCAAGGAATTCTGCAAGAAGAACAAGGTAGACCTCATCCAGGACGTATGGATCGGACCTTTCACAGCATTCGGCTACGGATACTTTGACGAGATCCCTGCAGGTTACGTACTCAAGTACCTCGACTTCCAGACAACCATGAACTTCGTCAAGGTCAACCTCTGGACATGGGAACAGGGTACTCAGTACATCTGGGAATGCCTGAACGACAAGCTCAAGAATCCTGCAAGACTGAACAGCAACATCGAAAAGGTAGAGCGTAAGGACGGCAAGGTTTACGTAACAGTAAACGGCAAGGTCGAAGAGTATGACAAGATCATCGTTACCGCTCCTCTCTACATCCCTGGCACACGTACAGACGGAATGAAGGGCATGGTAGAGTACTTCGATACAAGAGATGACGAGATGGCTCTCTTCAAGAAGATCGACTATGAGAGATATGATGTACAGGCTGTACTGACCAAGCCTGAGGATCACCCTGAGATCTCCTACTATGTATTCGACAACATGATCCCTGAGAGACTCGGACACCTCATGGTTTACTACAGAAGATGGAAAGAGACTGTTGATCAGGTCATCACAACTTACGCACTCCGTAAGCACAGAAACTCCAACGAGATCCCTTACGAGAAGGTAAGACAGCAGGTACAGGACGACCTCAAGACAATGGGCAACCCTGCATCTGAAGTCATCAACGAGTGGTCCGTATACTACTTCCCTCACGTATTCAGCGCAGACTATGCTGACGGCTGGTACGACAAGGTAGAAGCAATGCAGGGCAAGTATGACACTTACTATGCAGGCGAGATCATGGCATTCGGTGACATGGACGAGACTGCTGAGTACAGCCGCGAGCTGGTTGAGCGTTTCTTCTAATCAAAAATAAAGAGCAGCGCAGATGTCGCATGGCTCGGAGTACGACTCTCGTCAAATGCTTTCTTCCAAACATACGGCGTTGCCGTATGGGCGAAAGCATTGATCTTCGGAGGCTCGCTCCTTCGATAGCTGCACCGGCAACGCAGCGGTACTAAGCTCTGACTTCGCCTATGGCTCGTCAGTCGCTAAGTGCCGGCTGCCGGTGAGCCTCCTCGCCCTGCAACATCTCGCTGCTCTGTTTGTAAGTTAAGAAAGAAAACGCTCAAGGCAGCTTCACTGCTGTATCATCATTCTGAAGAGGAAATATACAATGAAATTTTACAAAGACCACTATGATGTCGTTATCATCGGCGGTGCTCTTGCGGGCCTCTCGGCTGCGCTCCAGCTCCAGCAGAAAGGCATCAACGACATCCTCATTCTGGAGAAGCACAATCTCCCGGGCGGCCTTGCCACAAGCTATGTCCGCAACGGGATCGAGATCGAAGCTACTCTCCACGAGATGATGAGCATCGGAGACAAGAGCGACCGCCTCAAGGTCGGCACTTTCTTCGATGAGTGCGGTGTGGATATCGACTGGCTCAAGGTCCCTGAAGCGTACAGGTTCGTAGAGCCTTCCAGGAATATAGATATCACCCTGCACTCCGGATTCGAGACCATGGCGAACGAGATCGACGCTCAGTTCCCGGGCTGGGGTCCTAAGGTGCTCGAGTTCATGCAGCTCTGCAACAGAGTATATGACTCGATGAACACCCTCTCGGTGACACCGATGAGCAAGCCTGCGATGCTTATGAAGCATCCTGATTTTGTCAAAACAGCAGGCTACACTGCTACGGAAGTGATTGACACCTTCGGATTCCCTGACAGGATCGTCGACATCCTCACTCCGTACTGGATATATGTAGGCAATCCGATGAGCACTTTGCCTTTCACCATCTACGCATTCCTGATGGCAGACTACTTCAGAGGCGGCAGCTATGTCCCTAAGAAGTATTCGCACGAGATGAGCATGAAGCTCCAGGCCAAAGCCGAGGAGAATGGCGCTCAGATCGAGTTCTGCCAGGAAGTCGAGAAGATCCTGGTGAAGGACGGCAAGGTAACAGGCGTACGCACTAAGAGAGGCGATACCATAAGCTGCGACTATGTTATCTGCGGAGCATATCCTAACAAGGTATACACACAGATGATCGAGCCGCTGTCCGAGGTGCCTGAAGGAGCCATAAAGATGATCAACGGCCGCAGGCTCTCAGTCACCACAGCATCCGTAATGATGGTGCTCGATGACACACCTGAGAACCTGGGAATCAAGGACTACAACATCTTCTCCGCGGGCGAGACCATGGATACGGATAAGATATGGGAGCAGGGCAAAACGCTTGGTCCTTACAAGTATCTGACCTCCATCTGCCTCGACCTTGCCAACCCGGGCGCTACGCCTGAGGGGATGTGCCAGTTCTCGATCACCAACCTGCCGCTCGTACAGGGCTTCCTCGACCTCAAGGAAGAGGACTACTACGATTTCAAGCGCAAAATGGCTAAGGACATGATCGATGAGTACGAGCGTGTCAGCGGTATCAACATCCACGACCACATCGTAGAGATCGAAGTATCGACACCAATCACCGTCGCCCACTATGTAGGCGCATGGAAAGGCAGCATTTACGGTTATTCACACAGCATAGATGACCACGCGATCGCACGTCTGCAGATGAAGGAAGACGATCACTTCATCGACGGGCTCGAGTTCGCGGGAGCCCATGCCATCAGCGGAAACGGCATGGGACC
>CAMIWY010000284.1 GCA_946402595.1 uncultured Clostridia bacterium | reverse complement strand
GGGACAGATCGTTACCGGAAGAGTTGAGAGGATCAACAACGGAACGATGCTCGTTTCTCTCGGAAGGACTGAGGGAAGAGTTCCTAACTCCGAGCAGGTAAGAACAGAGTCCTTCAAGCCGGGAGACAGGATCAAGGTCTATGTAATGGATGTCAAGAAGGACAACAAGGGACCGCAGGTGCTTCTGTCCAGATCACACCCGGGCCTTGTAAGAGGTCTCTTCGAGCTTGAGATCCCTGAGATCGCTGACGGAACAGTTGAGATCAAGGGAATCGCAAGAGAAGCAGGTTCACGTACCAAGATCGCTGTTTACTCAACAGACGAAAACGTAGATCCTGTAGGAGCATGCGTAGGCAACCGCGGAGCAAGAGTTCAGAATATAACAGACGAGCTCTTCGGTGAGAAGATCGACATCATCGTATGGGATGAGGACCCAGCTGTATTCATCAGCAACGTCCTGAGACCTGCCATCGTTGAAGGCGTTTACATCAACGAAGACGAGAAGTCGGCAACAGCAGTAGTGCCTGAGCAGCAGCTCTCACTTGCTATCGGAAGAGAAGGACAGAACGTAAGACTTGCTGCAAGAGTCAGCAACTGGAAGATCGACATCAAGAGCAACGATCAGCTCAGAGAAATGGGTTTTGCATTCGATGAGTACGAAGATGCAGATGATGTACCAGAAGCTGCAGCAGAACATACAGAGGACCAGATAATTGAGGAGACATCAGACGAAGGAACCGATGCGTAGATGCATTGGATGTCATGAGTCAAAACCTCAGAGCGAAATGATGAGGTTCACTTATGACGGAAATGCATTCCGGGCAGATACGGGAAGCAGACAGGACGGCAGGGGCATATATCTCTGCAGAAATGAAGAATGCATCGAGAGGTCATTCAAACGCAAAGCATGGAACCGTATCGCGAGATCCGGTGTTGATACTGAAGAAATCAGGAGAGCGGTAACAGAAGCTCTCAGCAACTAAGGAGGATATGAATGTCAAAGAAAGTCAGCCAGCTTACTAAAGAACTTGACATCACATTACAGGAACTCAAAGACTACGCATCAAAGATGGGAATCGCGGTCAAAAGTGCACAGAGCAGCGTCGAGGATGTTGATGCTGCCAGACTAGTGAGCACTATTAATCTGATGAAGGGAAATACTGCAGGAAGTCAGTCTGCAAGTAACAAGCCTAAGATCAAGGCAACACCTGTCATCAATAAGGAAGCCGCAGGCGGAAGACCTGCAGCCAAGCCTGTGATTCCTAAGAAAGCTGTAGTTCCGCCTGAAAAGAAGGCAGAGGAGCCTGAAACAGGAAAAGAAGAACCGGCAGAACCAGCACATGAAGCTGAGGCTGAGACCAGGCCTGCTGCTGAGGCTGCAGAACCTGCTGTTAAAGAGGAAAAAGCAGACACTGTTTCTGCTGCAGAAGAACCTGCACAGGAAAAGAATGCAGAGCCTGCAGCTGAAGAGACTGAAGCACCGGCTGAGATCAAAGAAGAAAAGCCTGCAGAAAAGGCAGAAGCAAAACCTGAAGCTGCACCTGCGCCTGTAAAGGAGACACCTGCTGAGCCGGAAAAGAAGCCTGAAAAGAAGGAAGAGGAGTATGTCAATGCTCCTAACAAGCCTATGCGCTTCAAGAAGATCTCAGATGCTGCCACAGAAAAGAAGAAGGCAGAAGAGCTGAGAAAGCGTCAGGAAGAAAGATTTGCTTCCCAGGGTGAAGGCCGCGGACGCAAGGGCAAGGATTCGCAGAAGGAAGGCAGAAAGGGCAAGGACTCTTCAAAGGAAGGACGTCCTGACAAGAACAAATCCGGAGCAGGAGAAGACAGAAGAGGTGCAAGAAAACCTCAGTCCTCCGGTGCACCGGCACCTGCACCTGCCGGAAACGCCAAGTCTTCCAAGGGCAAGAGCAAGAAGTTCTTCGACAACAAGGATAAGGACAAGCAGTCCAGATTCGACAGAAGAGAAGACGGCCCGGGTGGACGCAGGAACAATCAGAACAATGTTTATGACGAGAGAGCTCTTGAGAAGCAGGAACGTCATAAGAAGAAATACAAGGTCAAGGCTGTTGAGGAGCCTACTGTTGAGGAACTCCTTCCGGAGGGCACAATCGCTATAACAGCACCTATCACTGTTGCGGGTCTCAGCGAACAGGCTGAGGTCAGCGTCAGCAAGATCATCATGTCCATGATGCAGATGGGTGTTATGGCGACTATCAACCAGTCACTTGATAAGGATGCGATCGAGATGCTCGCAGAAGATCTCGGACTCGATATCGTAGTAACCGAGGAAGAGCCTGAAATCGAAGAACCGGGCATCGATATGCACGAAGACGCTGAGAGCGAACTCCAGCCGCGTCCGCCTATCATTACTGTAATGGGTCACGTTGACCATGGTAAGACATCCCTTCTGGATGCTATCAGAAATACAAACGTTACAGCAGGCGAGTCCGGCGGAATCACACAGCACATCGGTGCTTCCGAAGTTGAGATCAACGGTAAGAAGATCGTTTTCCTCGACACACCGGGACACGAAGCGTTCACAACCATGCGTGCAAGAGGTGCGCAGGTAACAGATATCGCTGTACTGGTAGTAGCTGCCGATGACGGCGTAATGCCTCAGACAGTAGAGTCCATCAGCCACGCCAAGGCTGCAGGAGTACCTATCATCGTTGCCATCAACAAGATGGATAAGCCGGGCGCAAACCCTGACAGGGTAAAACAGGAACTGACAGAGCACGGCATCCTCGTAGAAGACTGGGGCGGAGATGTCATCTCTGTACCTGTATCTGCCAAGAAGGGGGAAGGTATCACAGATCTTCTCGAGATGATACTGCTCCAGGCAGAAGTTCTTGAGCTCAAGGCCAACCCT
>CAMIWY010000283.1 GCA_946402595.1 uncultured Clostridia bacterium | reverse complement strand
ATCTCCTTGGAAAGAGCCGTCCGTTCTACGTTCAGATAGTCGGCCAGCTGCTGCCGGTCAAAGGGGATATCGAATTCGTCAGATCCGGTCTGCAGTGATACAGAACTCAGATAAGCCATGACTCTTCCTCGGATGCTTTTCGGAGAGGTGTGAAAACTCCTCCCTGAGAGCATCAGATTTTTTTGCATTGATATGCTCAGCATGTTAGCTGTCAGCTTTAGCCGCCAGAGGGAGGCATCGTGTCCTAAGATACCTGCTGAACCTATTCTGAGCATCAGGACTTTGCTCTCCCGGTTAGCCACAGCATCGACAAGAAGGGCCGCATTTTCAACGATCGCATATGTCTCAGCAAATACCTGGCCCGGGGCAATATGACTCAGTATGGTTCGGTTGCCCCATATGTCATTGCTTTCAATGCGTACACTTCCTTCCAGAACCAGTCCCATCATATCAGTCGTGCTTCCCGCGTGCAGGATCACCTCATCCTTTGCATATTTTCTCTCTGCTGCACCCAGCGCGGCCAGAGCAGCATCAAGCTCATCATCCTCCATGCCGCGGAATACGACGGTTTTCTTAAGTTTTTCCTTATCCATAAAACCTCCGGCAAAGTTCGTAAAATGTGGTTATAACCACATACTTATAGTACACACTTTACTATACTGACATTGGATAAACAAGAGACAGGCAATAAGGAGGATGCTGTGATGATAAGGAAGATAATCCATATAGATGAGGAGAAATGCAATGGCTGCGGACTGTGCGCAGAGGCTTGCCACGAAGGGGCGATAGATATTATTGACGGCAAGGCAAAGCTGGTGAGAGAGCACTTCTGCGATGGCCTGGGCGACTGCCTGCCTAACTGCCCGACAGGTGCGATCACTTTTGAAGAAAGAGAGGCGCCTGCTTATGATGATCAGGCGGTAAAGCAGGAGCAGGCGGATAACAGAGAGGCGGCAAAGAATATGACAGCAGAAGAGATAATGAAAATAGAAGATGAGAATGAAAGGCGCAGGCTGATGACAGCCAAGCTGAAAGAGGAAGGCCATGATGCACCTCCTGCCGGCGGATGCCCGGGATCAAGGATGATGCAGTTCAAAGCAGCGCAGGCAGAGGGCGCACAGGAGCAGAGCCAGGCCTGTATGAAACCTGTTTCGAGGCTCGGACAGTGGCCTTGCCAGATCAAGCTCCTGCCGGCAGAGGCACCGTTCTTCGATGGAGCAAAGTTGCTGATAGCTGCAGACTGCACAGCCTATGCTTATGCTAACATGCATGAGGATTTCATGAAGGGAAAGATCACTGTCATAGGATGCCCTAAGCTCGATGCGATAGATTACAGCGAGAAGCTTACAGACATTATCAGGAACAACGATATAAAGAGCGTGACTATAGTACGCATGGAAGTTCCGTGCTGCGGAGGGTTACAGAGAGCAGCGGAGAACGCGCTGCGTAACAGCGGAAAATTCATACCGTGGCAGGTGGTCACGATCTCAAGAGACGGAAGGATCCTGGATTAGCTTTTTCGCCGGAACATATGAAGTACTATGGATTTTTTATATACAAACCCAGTACGTAACCATGGTTACGGAAAAGAAAAAATAATGAATATATAATCAAATTGGGTACGGGCATTGCTCTATAAATGACGTGCCCTAATTTTGTATATGTAGATGTAATAATGTGTAGATTGCTGCAGAAACGGAGGGATACGATGGGTTTTGTTTACAAGACTGAAGAGTTCAACAAAGTCCTCGAAGCTCTTGAAAGTAAGTACAGGATATTCGCGCCGGTGTTAAAAGTCGGAGAGGGCCGCTTCAGGGACACCGATGTGATCCGCTACGACTATATCAGCCGCATTGAAGATGCAGAGCTGGAGGAACGTTCGGATTACTCCTTTAAGGAGATCCTGATACCTCTTTCAGAGACGATGTTCTATTTTACAGAGGATGAGATCAAAGAGGCAGACTATGATGCCCGCCCTGTAATTGTTCTGATGAGAAGCTGCGATATCCACGCGGTGAAGAGACTCGATCAGATGTATACAGGCAACGGGCCGGCTAATGACTGGTTCTACGAGAGGCTCAGAGACAGAGTGAAATTTGCTCTGATCGGATGCGGAAAGGCGTGTCCGAACAGCTTTTGCGTAGACATGGGAAGCAATAAGACAGATGAGTATGCTTTCTCTATCGATGTGATTGATGGCAAAGTGTACTGCGATGTCAGGGATGATGAGCTGATGGCAGCTTTTGAAAGCGCCGGAGCAAAAGCAGATGTCGCTCCTCGGTATGTGACAGAGGCAGAATTCAGGGTTGAAAGGCCAGAAGAAGTTCCGGTAGAGCTGTTCAAAGACAAAATGTGGGATGAGTATACCAAGCGCTGTGTCAACTGCGGCCGATGTAACTTCGTATGCCCGACATGCACATGCTTTACCATTCAGGATATTTTCTATACGGATAACGGCAGGGTCGGCGAGCGCCGCCGCGTGAATGCTTCCTGCATGGTTGACGGATATACCGATGTGGCGGGCGGCCTGGTAATGAGAAAGACCAACGGCGAGAGAATGAGATTCAAGGTGCTGCACAAGGTGTACGACTTCAGAAAACGCTTTGGATACGATATGTGTGTGGGCTGCGGCCGTTGTGACACTGTATGCCCTGAGTATATCTCATTTGCGAACTGCATAAACAAGCTTAACGCGAGAGTGAAGGAGGTGACAGAGAATGTGTAACTGCGGAAAGAATGAATATACACCTGTTCCTTCCAAGCTTCAGGACATTATAAAACACACGGCTCAGGAGTGGACTTTCAGATTTACTTACGTTGGTGATGTAAAACCGGGACAGTTTTTCCAGATCTCGATCCCTAAAGTCGGAGAATGCC
>CAMIWY010000282.1 GCA_946402595.1 uncultured Clostridia bacterium | reverse complement strand
GAAACTCTTGATGATCGTTGTAAGGATGTCCCTGTCGAGCTTCTCAAGACCAAGGTCATCGACTCCGAGAGCGTCGAGCGCCTTTCTGGTGATATCTATATTGATGTCTCCGTCAGCAATGACCTCCGAGAAGTCCCTTACTCTCTTGATCAGTCTGTTTCCGATTCTCGGTGTGCCTCTTGACCTTCTTGCAAGTTCATCCAGAGACTGGTCATCGATCGAGGTCCCGAGCACATTTGCAGTCCTTCTGAGGATCTCTCGGATCTCCTCAGGTGTGTAGAACTCGAACTTCTCCACGATGCCAAAACGGTCTCTCAGCGGTCCCGAAAGGCTTCCGGCTCTCGTCGTAGCGCCTATGAGAGTGAATTTTGCGATATCTATACGAAGAGACCTTGCCGCAGGCCCTTTGCCTATAATGATGTCCAGCGCATAGTCCTCCATCGCGGAGTACAGCACCTCCTCGACCGAGCGGTTGAGCCTGTGTATCTCGTCGATGAAAAGTACGTCGTTCTCGTTGAGATTGGTCAGGATCGCCGCCAGGTCTCCGGCTCTTCCTATCGCCGGTCCCGATGTGACCTTGATATCCACGCCGAGCTCGTTGGCGATGATGCCTGCGAGCGTCGTTTTGCCCAGTCCCGGAGGTCCGTAGAACAGGACGTGGTCGAGCGGCTCGCCTCTCATCTTGGCGGCTTCTATGTATATGGAGAGATTGTCCTTGGCGGCCGACTGCCCGCAGTACTCACTAAGATACTGAGGTCTTAAAGTCAGCTCCCCGCTGAGCTCTCCCGGTGTTGCTTTGGTCTGTGTAACTCTTTCCATAGTGTTTCGAATCAACTCCTGTTAGTGTATCGCCCGTTCTAGAGCAGGAACTTAAGGGACTTCTTGACATACTCTTCGGCTGTCAGGCCTTCATCAGGCACTGAACCGACTGCAGCCTCTGCTTCCTTCTTAGTGTAGCCGAGTGTTGTAAGTGCCACGACAGCCTCGCCGCGTTCTCCTGTGCCCGGTACGGCCGCCGGTGCGATACCTTCCGGCTCGACACCCTCGAAAGGGAGTGCGGAGACTTTGTCCTTGAGCTCGAGAATGACGCGCTCGGCAGTCTTCTTGCCTATGCCCTGTGCCATTGCTATCGAAGCTGCATCTCCTGCCGCTATGACGCCCTTGATCTGGTTAGGCGTGCCGAGCGACATGATGGCAAGGCCTGCCTTAGGACCGACGCCCTTGACCGTGATGAGCTGCTCGAAGAGAGCCAGCCCTTCAGTGTCGGCAAAGCCATAAAGCGCCATGCCGTCTTCCTTGACCTGCATGTATGTGTAGGCGGTTATCTCATCGCCTTCCCTTGCAGTGAGAAGGCTGCTCGTATCCGAAACGAACACTCTGAAGCCTATCCCAGCCCTGGTCTCGATGACTATCGCGCCTGATTCGTAATAGAGATATTCACCTCTGAGAAATCTGATCATATCTGTTTTCCTTATCTAGGTATCCTGCTGCCTGCATGGTGAGCATGACAAATAGCTGCAGCCAGTGCGTCAGCAGTGTCATCAGGCTTTGGCACTTCCGCCAGCCCGAGGATCATCTTGACCATGGTCTGCACCTGTTTCTTGTCCGCTCTTCCGTATCCCGTCAGTGATGACTTGATCTGCAGCGGTGTGTATTCGTTTATCCTTATGCCGGCCTTGGCACACGCGAGAAGCGCCATGCCTCTGGCTTCTCCTACCATTATAGCAGTTGTGGCATTCGTATTATAGAAAAGTTCCTCTATCGAGGCTTCATCCGGCTGATACTCCGCGATAATATCCGTGAGCTCGTCATAGAGCTTCATCAGCCTCTCCTCATTCGGTGTGTGAGCCTCTGTAAGGATCGATCCGTAAGCCACTGGAGTGAACTTGTTGCCCCGGTAGTCAAGTATGCCATAACCCATGATAGCATATCCCGGGTCTATACCCAAAATCCTCATTCTGTCCCCTTTTTCTGTCTTATTTTCCCTGCAATTCTACCATTTTGGCGCATATATGTCTATGTTCGTTTTTTGTTCGTTTTTTGTTCAGCGCTTTCATAACAGCACGCAAAACGCCTCCGGAAAGCTGTCAACCCTCCGCACGTCTTTTTGTTACTCATTTTGCGCATGATATCCTGCGGAACAATCACTTCGATTACATTTTTATGCGTATGCGCGAATATTTATGCTATACTATCTGTGTATGGCCTTTTGTTCTGAAACGCCAGGCCGTAACTACCAACCGCGACCGTGCTTCCGGTGCTTCAGTTCATGGAACTGTATCAGTATCCTTATGCGCATCGCGCTGACAATCATGGAGGATCAGATGAGACTTTCAAGACAGAACAAGATCCTTGAGATCATCAAGACCAACGAAGTCGAGACTCAGGACCAGCTCCTGACACTTCTGCGTCAGGCCGGATATTCAGTGACTCAGGCTACGGTGTCCCGGGACATCCGCGAGCTGCAGCTCGTCAAGGGCCAGACCAAGGACGGCAGATACAAGTATATATCCGGCAACTACGACAACCGCCCTATTTCAGAGCGTTTTATCCGCATATTCAGAGAATCTGTCGTATCCTATCAGTGCGCGCAGAATCTCATAGTGGTCAAAACGCTTTCAGGATGTTCCGGTGCTGCGGGCGAAGCGATCGACTGCCTCAGCCTTGAGCATATCGTGGGATCGATCTCAGGAGACAACACCCTTCTCGTGATCGTTGACCATGAGGACAACGTAAAAAGTGTCACCGGAGAATTCGACAGAATAATGAAGAGTAACGAATAAAGGCATGATAGACCGCATAATCATAGACAATTTTGCCACAATAGAGCACATACAGTTTGAGCTCGGCAGCGGGCTGAATATCATCACGGGTGAGACAGGCGCGGGCAAA
>CAMIWY010000281.1 GCA_946402595.1 uncultured Clostridia bacterium | reverse complement strand
TTGATCTTTACTCTGCCCTCTTCTATCATCTCATCGGCCTTGCGTCTGCTGGTGATGCCTGCCGATGCTATATACTGGTTAATTCTCATTGTTTTCTTCCTGTCCTTCAAAGTCGATCATCATCTGTCCGTATCCGGCTTCTTCCTCAGGTGTCCTTCTGAGCTCTTCGTATTCAGGCACCTCCGGCAGATCCTTAAGTGATGCAAAACCAAATTTCTTGAGAAATTCTCGTGTCGTCACATATATGAGAGGTCTGCCGATGCCTTCTGATCTGCCGCTTACCTCAACGAGCCCCTTGTCGATGAGTCCGTCGATGACCCTTTCACTCTTGATGCCTCTGATCGAATCGATCTCAGACCTTGTTACCGGCTGTCTGTAGGCAATGATGGCCAGAACTTCAAGGGCCGCCTGGGACAGTCTCTTGACCCTGACAGGCGTGCACAGCTTTTTGACGAAGATGTCGTTCTCCACATGAGTGACATAGCCGAATGCGTCACCGGCCTCACGGATCCTGATGCCTCGTCCTTCCTGCTCATATTCATTCTGGAGCTCTCTGAAGAGTTCCCTCACCACGCTTTTATCTTCTTCGAGGACAGCCGCAGCGTCTTTTACATCAAGAGGCTCCCCCCACATGAACATCATCGTCTCAAGCGCTGATTTCATCGTCTTTCTGCTATACATCCATCTGCTCCTTTCCGGCCGCATCGAATTTTCTCTTAACGGTTATCTCTCCGAAGTTCTCTTTCTGCTCAGCGTCATATCCCTGATTCCTGATCATTGAGAGCAGTGACATGAACGAGAGAGTTATATCGAACCGGTCGGGCTTTTCAGGCAGAAGCTCGGTAAACGATACCCTGCCTTTGCCTTCCCTGAACTTACGCTCAAGCCTGTCGGTCATGTACTCTATCCTTGCCTCGATGGTCTCCTTGCGCCGCCTTACCCTCTGGTATCTTGCGGAAACTTCCTCGACCTTCTTCTTGCGGGTCAGGAACATTATGAAGGCGTTCACCATCTGCTCGTCAGATACGGAAAGGATCTCATCCGGGTTCTCCGTAAACACTGACATGTCCTCCGCCGGCTTTTCGTGCACAGCCATGAAGTACTCTTCACGCTCTGCGAGCATCTCGGCGAGCTTTTTCGTACGAACATACTCGAGCAGTCTGCCCTTCAGCTCTTCCCTCGGATCCTCTTCTATCATGATCTCGCCCGTCTCTGTGACTCTAGGCAGCAGCATGTGAGACTTCAGCCTGATGAGCACAGCAGCAAGCACGATGAACTCAGTGTCCACCTCAATATCAAGATCCTCCATCTCCTTGAGATAGCTGATGTACTGCTCTGTTATTTCCGAGACCCTGATGTCATATATGTCCATCCTGGCGTTCTCCAGGAGGTATACGAGCAGGTCGAAAGGTCCCTCAAATTTGTCGATACTTACCTTGTACAAACGTATTCTCCTTAATATGTTTAAGTATCTGCCTTATATGTAAGTGAAATGCTCATCGTGAATGAATCGTGCATTTCACTTTCAGATCAGGCTCATCTTTAAAATAAATCTCTTTCAGATATAATCCCTGTGGCGGTGCGGTGAATCCTGCATTGCCCCTGCTGCGGCTCTCTATGATCGCAGGCAGGTCATCTGCGGCCTTCTTCCCGATGCCGACTTCCACGAGCGTCCCGACGATGATCCTCACCATGTTGTACAGGAATCCGTCTCCGGTGATCTCTATGGTTATGGTATCGCTGTCTTCTGTGATCTCCAGCGAAGAGACCGTCCTGACAGTTGTCTCTCTCGGTGTCCCGCCGGCTGTCTCAAAGCACTTGAAATCGTGTGTTCCTGTTATGTGTGCAGCAGCCTTTTTCATCTCATCTATATCAAGCTTGTCTGCGTCAGGATACTGGAAAGCGAAATTCCGCCTGAATATATCGCCGGTCTTATCTATGAGGTATCTGTATGTCTTGCCTCTGCATGAATACCTTGCATGGAAGTCATCATCCATCACCTCTGCAGACAGGATGCGTATATCCCCCGGAGCGCCCGACCTTCCGGTCCCGCCGGCCCCGAATCTCCGGTTCATTACCTCAGGAAGCTTCTCTACAGGCATGTTGCAGTTCCAGTCAAAACTCGCGCACTGCCCGAGTGCGTGCACTCCCGCGTCCGTGCGGCTCGTCCCGTGGATGTTGACGTCCTCCATGGCGATGTATTTCAGGACATGCTCTATCTCGCCCTGCACAGTCCTCGCCTTAGGCTGCTTCTGCCAGCCGGAGAAGTTCGTTCCGTCATATTTGATTTTTATCAGTACATTCTTGCCCATTTTGTCTACAGCCTGAATATTAATTCCTCTATATTCCACAGGAACATGAAGTACACCGTTACGGCCGCGCATGCAGCCGGCATCATCGGTGCGCTGTCCTTTATAGTTCCTCTGCCTGTCGCTATTCTTATCACAGACTGCACTGCAAACAGCAGCGTCGTCAGTATGTATATTATCACTATTCCCTGCCTTCCCGCTATAAGGCCGAAGCAGGTAAAGAATTTGATATCTGCGCCGCCTATCGAGCCTGACCTGAACAGCAGCATCCCGATACCGAGTATCACAAGGGAGATTGCAAGGCCGAGGCCTGCACCGGCAAAAGGCTCCCACCATTCCTCGTGGTATGTGATGAAGGCGATCGATGACACGGCAAGCGCTATGCTGAACTGGTCAGGCACCACCCTGTACAGCTGATCGGCTATCGCCATCTCAAGGACAATAAACAGCACGCACATTACTGCTATCTCAAAAGCGATGCCTCCGCCTCTTACGGCAAGATATATCCCGCATATGCCGAAATATCCCGTAAACGCGTACTTCCATGGTGTACTCGGAAGCCTCTGCCTTCCGGCATTGTCCGCTTCAACGAGCTTTGGC